>CAJFUU010000192.1 GCA_904420265.1 uncultured Clostridia bacterium | reverse complement strand
GCAGGGAAAGGCCTTGGACGAGTTGCGCAAGCGCGAAGATGTCTGTTGGACATTTGTCAGCCCCGCCGGAGATTTCCAGGCCGAGGGCGAGCGCACCGGCAAGTACATTCTCGGCGGCGAGGAATTGACGCTGAACGAGCGCGGCGAAAGCATCATCAGCTACGCGGATTATGCCATCGCCATGGTCGACGAGGCTGTGAAGGGCAACCACATCCGCCAGCGCATCAGCGTGGTGCGCGCCTGAGAAACGGCGAAAATGCATTGACGGCGGGCGGCCCGGGAGGGCTGTCCCGCCCTTTTTTGCGCAACGAAAACGCCCGCTTTGAGCGGGGTTCGGGATATGCCCAGAATCGTCCAATCCTTTTCCAACAAACGGGAGACGTGCTGAGGAAAACCTGGCGCAAAGAGCTGCTTTGAGCAGCAGCAAAGGGAAATGGTGCATGTGCCGGCAATTCAGAGCGCGTGAGCGCTGCCGGTTTTATGCCCTTATGGGGCTTCGTCAAAAGCTGGTGGTCACGATTTGCGTAACGAAAACGCCCGCTTTGTGCGGAATACAGGCTGTCGAAAGAAGCGTTGCTGGAAGGGCTTCAGTTCCCTGAAAATTGCCGGTATTTTCACTATGGGATGTCATTTTCGTGGCCATATCTCCAATGGAGACAGGCTTTCTGCTGTTTTTCTGCGACTAGGGCCATCCGCTTTTCTTGAAATCACAGAAGCAATTCACGAAGCGGCTTTTTGCACTGGCGCGGTTTAAAAAAAACAGCGGGATTGCGCGAAGCGTTTCCTGGAATAAGGAGCCATTTCATATTCAAGCAGCCTCCAGAGCATGGCTGAACGCGCGCGGGCGTTTTGCGGCACAGCGCTGCGCCCAGGCGCAAAAATCCCCCGAAAATTCCATCGGCCTGCATTACCGCCCTTTGGCGGTTCTTCGAAATTTGCAAAGGTATCGGAGCCGGCTCCACGACAAACTCCAAGGAAAAACGCTGGGTTTGCAAGGAAGAACGTTTCTCCGCCTTGGGCGCCATCCGGAAGATTGTTTCAGGCGGTGTATTTCTCAGGAAGCAGAAAATCCCCCCGCCGACAAGGCGGAGGGATTGGTATACAGGCCGTTATGTCAACAACTCGCTGCCGGTTTGGACGATCTGATTGATGATGCCCCGTACGCCCAAGGGATCGAACGCATTTTCCCCGGCAAACATGGCATAGGTGCGCGAACCTTCACGCAGCGAGTTCATCAAATCCACGGAGAAAGCGGTCAGCGTCGGCTCCACCACGCACAGGATCAACGAGACGAATACAAAGCCGCGCGCCAGGCCCAACACGCCGCCCAACAGCCAGTCGATTTTGCGAAGCTGCGGGAAACGGATGACGTGGTTGAGCAGGTTGACAATCAGCGTAGCCACAAAGTACAGCACCACAAATACCAGTATAAAGGCAATTACGCCAAAAACGCTCTGCCACAGCGTCTGGTCAAAATACTCGGCAATGGTGTGAATGTTGAGCGCCGAAAAGGCCTCCGAACTCATGTTTGAAGCGAATACATCCCGCAGGAAGGGGATTTTTTCGCCGATGAAATCTGCCACGGCATTGACGGCGTCGCTGCCTCTCGCCACCAGTTCGGAAACGGTGGTTTGCGCGGTGACGCCGCTGATTTGCATGTCTTCAAAGAACGTCGCCGGTTCGAGATAATTGCTCAAAACCCCCATGAACGTTTGCTGACCAAGCACCAGCCGCGCCACGGCCGGATACAGGTTCAGCGCGCCAAACCAGGACCCCACCAGCCCCAGCAACGAGAGGAAAGAGGCGATAAAGCCCTTGTACATTCCCGCAAAGAGGCTGAAGGCCAGCACCAGCAGAACCAGAATGTCAATGATGTTCACGTAGAGTACCTCCGAATTTCATTCCCGGGCGGTTTTGCGCAAGCCGCCCAAAAGCATCCTGTCCAGCCTTCTCCCGAATTATTCCAGCAAAGAGGCAGGTCAGGGAAGGGTAACGAGATAAGCGGTATTGCCCGAGCCGATGACGGCCACGCGGTCGTCGGTTACGCCGTAAACGTCTCCGGACGCCACTTCCAGCATATAGGCGTCCACTTCCTGCGTGCCGGCGCGGGCTACCATGACGTATCCGCTGTCGGAAAATCCGTAAACGCGATCCCCCTTGGCGACAAGGGCCTTGCAGGGGTAGGGCATGCGCACAATCTGATCCAGGTTGGAGCGAATCATGCGCACGTCGCGCATCTCTCCGCCGGCGCCATATTGCGCGTCTGGCACGAAGGCCATCATCGGGTCGTCGCGGCCCTGTTCCACCGCCGCCAGATACCATCCGTAGGTAAGCACGCGTTTGTCGGTAACTTCCTGGCCGGTATAGTCAAACACCTTCAGATAGGTCGTCCCCGCGCACACCACCTGGGAAGACTGGAACATCACCTGATACATAAGCTGCTGTGAATCGGTGATGGAACCCACAATCATGCGCCCGGGGCGGTAGGTGGAAATGGACGTGGTAGGCACCGTGCCGCTGGTGTCCAACGACATCACCCAGAAAAGTTCCCCGGAGGAAAAAAAGCCATAGTCCAGAACCGTCTGGTCCGCAAAGGTAATGCGGTCCACCTCGCGGCCGCCGTTTTCAATCAGCACAATGGTGCTGTCATGCTCGGGCGCGAGCAGAACGGCGGTGTAAACCTCGCCCGTGCGCGCCGAGAGCACCTCCGCCTCCATGGAGGGGTTGGAATAGATGGTGGAGGCCTGCTCGCGGTCGATCACGGTCAACGTCTGCCCGGACCAGGCGGCTACGCCGGCGTCGCTGGCGTTAAACGAAGCGTTCGCGCCCACCATGTATGTCCACAACGTTTCCCCGGAGGAAGAAACGCTGGCAAGCGTGCTGCCGTTGTAGTAGACAAAACCGTTTCCAGATACCTGCACGCCCTCGTTTCCCGTGAGCGATACGGTGGTATATTCGCCATAGACATCCTCCGCGGTAATCTGCCGCGTCAGGTACGCTCCCAGCACGGAAAGCGCGCAAATGATCGCGGCAATCAACACCGCGATTCCCCATGGCACCCTTCCCGTCCGCCTTGTTTCCATGCAATCCCCCTGATTCTGTGCGCGGACGCGCCCGCGCGGCTTTTCACAAAAGCCCTTGAATGCTGAAACTATTCCTATTATAATAGATACCGGGCTTGGTTTCAATGCCTAAGGCGTTGTAAATCGGGCAAAAGAACGATATTTCCCTGAGAAAAGTCGCAAAGGCTTCACAGGTGGTTTTTTTGGAAAAATCCGGGGCAAATTTGCGTCAACTTGGGCAAAGACGGAGGAAAGCATGGCGGGAAAAAAGCGCGCGGTCCGGAAAAAGCGCCGCCTGGGGTTGAAAATTGCGGCGGCGGTGACTGCGTGTCTTCTGTTGTTTGCGGCGTATATGTGCGTGTGCGGCCGCGTTGTGCACGTTCGCTATGCCTCAATCTATTTGCGCGATTTGCCCGCCGCCTTTGAGGGCACGACCATATTGTTCGTTTCCGATATCGACGCCCGCGGTGAAGGCGACGCCCGCGCGGCCGCCGCGTTGATGGACGCGCTTGCGCCTCTCGAGCCGGATTTGCTCCTTTTGGGCGGAGATTACGCCGGGCCGGGCCTTTGGGATTCGCTGAACGGCCGCGATGTGCAGGACGCTGAAATTGCCGCTTCCGCCGCCTCGGCGCGGCATGTGTTCTTGTCCTCGCTGGCCGATTTTCCGGCGCCTCTTGGTAAGTTTGCCGTTCGCGCGGCGGACGATGTGCTGCCCACGCAGCTTGCGCAGTCTATGGCCACTGGCGGCGTGCGCCTGCTTGACGGCGAAACGGTGCGCCTCACCCGCGATGGGCAGTCGATCGTGCTGGCGGGGCTTTCGCCGGAAACCGATATTGGCCAGATTGCCGATTCTGTCCAGACAGGGGAATGCGTGATCGGCCTTGTGCACAGCCCGGAGCGCTTTGCCGTGGCCCTCACCGACGAAGCCGGAGACGGCGGCCCGTGGGCGGACGCTCTGCTTGCCGGGGGAACGCACGGCGGGCAAATGCGTCTGGGCGAGCGCACGCTTTTGACGCTGAGCGAGCATGAACGCCGCTACCTTTCCGGTTGGCGCAAGGAAGGTGACGTCTTTTTGCTCACTTCGCAGGGCGTGGGTTGTGAATATGTGGGATTGCGCCTCAATACGCGCGCGGAGGTGCATTTCATCACCTTGCGCCGCGCATCCCAGCCGCTGGAAGAGGAGAATAATGGAATATTTATGCAATAATTGCCCGAGAATATGCAATATTATTCGAAACAAGGCAGGCGACGGCGTCTGCAAAATGGGCGCGGACGCGGTGATTGCCCGCGCGGCGCCGCACTTTGACGAGGAACCGGTAATCAGCGGAACGCGCGGTTCCGGAGCGGTTTTTTTCTCCGGATGTGCGCTTCGCTGCCGCTTTTGTCAGAATTATGATATTTCCCACGGCGGCTTTGGGCGGCCTGTCAGCGTTGAGGGGCTTAAGCATATTTATTCAAACCTTATTGCCCAGGGTGTGCACAATATCAACCTGGTCAATCCTACGCATTTTGTGGAGCCGATTCTCGCCTCGCTGGAAGAAGGGTTGAGCGTGCCGGTCGTGTGGAACAGCGGCGGATACGAACGCGTGGAAACCATTCGCCGCCTTGGAGGCCGTGTGCGCGTATTTTTGCCCGATCTCAAATACCGCTTTGAGGATGCGGCGGCGCGCTATTCCGGAGCGCGGGATTACTTTCGCTTCGCTTCGGCCGCCATTGCCGAGATGTTGCGCCAAACCGGCCCGGTGGTGTTGGACAAAGATGGGTTGATTCAAAGCGGCGTGATCGTCCGCCATTTGATTTTGCCGGGCCGCGTGGAGGAGAGCAAGGCTGTGTTGGACTGGATTGCCGCCGAACTGCCCGGCGCATGGGTCAGTTTGATGGCGCAATACGTGCCGATGGGCAACGTGCGCGGAGTGGATGCGCTGGAGCGGAGATTGACGCAGGACGAGTACGATGCCGTGGTTGACCATCTTTTTGCGCTCGGCCTGGAGGACGGCTTTGTGCAGGAACTTTCCTCGGCAGAGGAGAAATACATTCCCCGGTTTGACCTTACGGGCGTTCCGAAGGAGGATGAAACGCGTTTTACGTGAGGCATGCGGAGCGTAGAGAGGGCCCGCAAACGCGGAACGCCTTTGATAAAGGGAGCGGGAGCGTTTTCTGCTTTCTTCGGTGAATTGCCAAATCCCGCGGGATGGCCAGGTGGCGTTGAGCGGCGGCAGATTTTGCCAGGCGGCGAAGTTTCCCCATAAGCCGCGTGCGCAGCTGCAATCGCATGCGTCCATGCGAAATTCTCTGTCCTGCCGGCCTTTGCATCCCTTTGGCGGCCTGCCGGCTTTGCCTACACCATGTGTTTCACGTGAAACACCGTTGGATGGCAAGCTGGTTATTCCATGGGGATGTGTGCACATCGGGGCGGCCTTTATCCATGGCGACAGACATGGAACGCCAATGCGCTGGCCGAAAAAGCGATTGCGTTGTGCGGCAAGCGTACATGACCGCCCAGCGCGATGCGCGCACCTCGCGAACGGGCTGCGAAGGAAGCGCAAACGGCTTTCGAAAATTTCTGAGGCGCAGGCGATGCGTCCAGCGTAGCCCTTTGGCCGTGAAGATAAGCGTTGCGGCAGGACATGGCGGCAGAACGCTCGGAATAGACGAAAGAGACGCGCTTTGCAGGGGAAATCTCCAGGGACGAATGCACATCGCCGCATTCACAGGAGCCAAGCGATTGGGATGGCTATGCTACAAACGCCGGCCTGCCTGCGCGGGTGCGACGGAACAAAAATAGGCAACACGACAGGCGCGGCAAGCCGCGCAGGAGGGACAACAATTGGAATTGCGCTTTTCGCCGCTGTTCAGCGGCTCAAGCGGAAACAGCCTGTATGCGGGCTGCGATGGCGGACACTTGCTGATTGACGCAGGCGTATCCTGCGCGCGCATCGTCGCCGAGTTGCGTAAAATCGGCATTTCGCCCGCGCAGCTCTCAGGGGTGCTTGTCACCCACGAGCACATCGACCACATTCGCGGCGTGGGCGTGCTTTCGCGCAAATACGACTTGCCCGTCTTTGCCACGGAGGGCACATGGGCGGCAATGGAGGACAAGCTGGGCGGCGTGGCAATGAAAAACATGCGCGTTCTCGAGCCAATGGAAGACTTCTATCTAGGCGGCATGAACATTACCGCCTTCGACATTCCCCACGACGCAGCGCAACCCGTGGGCTACAGCATTGCTTTGGGCGGCGCGCGGCTTTCGGTGGCGACGGATATCGGCTGTGTGCGCGACAGTTGGATGAATGCAGTTGCGGGTTCAGACGCCGTAGTGCTCGAATCCAATTATGATCCGGATATGCTTCGCGCCGGACCCTATCCATATGCCCTCAAACAGCGCATACTCGGCCGCCGCGGCCATCTCGCCAACGACGACGCCGGCCGCGCGGCGGTTGCGCTGGTGCGTCATGGCGCGCGCCGGATTATACTCGGCCATCTCAGCAAGGAAAACAACTTTCCTGCCCTGGCAGAGAAATCCTGCGCCCTGGCGCTCGAAGAGGAGGGCGTGCGGCTTGGGGAGGACGCGGAAATCTGCGTTGCCAACCGCGATGGATTGACCGGAATGTTCAGCGTGCGCATGGCGTTCGCCTGAGCAGGAATTTGTCTGCCCGTACTGTTTCACGTGAAACAATTTGCTGTGGCGCATGGCTGGCGTGGAACATGCATATATAATAGTAGAAATTCGTACATAAACGCGCAATGCGGCGCATGTGTCCAGATAGGCGAAAATTCGCCACGCAGTTGGTAAAAGCGCCCCTGGTTCTGGCGCTGACCGAAGCGGCTTCTGCGCATGTGCATGCATGCGCCGAAAATATGGCTTCGAAGTCACGGAAGGGTAGGTTTGCGTTCCTGCAGCAGCAAGAATCCGCGCTGAATATCGCATTCTGCATAGCGAGTGCCGTTGCCCTTTTGAATACAAAGGAAATTTCGCCGCCGGGGCACCGCGCAGTCCGGATTCCTGCTTTCCCGCGCATGCAAGGAGGTTCATGGATGCATACCGACAGCATTCTGCGTCGATGTTCCTCGTAAAACGCCACGGCAAGCATTGTACGAGAGTATGCGGGGCGACAGGCAGTGGCAATTGCTCTGTCCTGTGCGAGCATGGGTGCGATCGGATCATGCCGGCAAAAGGAAGAAGCACGCATTGCAGGCAGGATTTTTACCACAGTGTTTCCAGGGGCGTCTTGCAAAGGGGAGAATGTGCAGGCGCAACAGTGTTCCACGTGAAACACCGCGGCAGGTATTATGCAAAGCCAGATCACGGCAAGGTTTTAGTATTGAGGGAAGCACACAGACGGTCAAAGGCCGTCACAGGGGCTACTGAAGTGTCGGAGCGCGTCCTAAAAGCCTGTTGGGTTACTAGCGATGCTTTACAAGGGAGCGTGCTTATGGTCGTACAGATGTTCCACATAAAACATCCGCGTCAGGTATTGTGCGGAGCCAAACCGCGGCAAGGCTTCGCATATGAAGGAGGCGCATAGAACGCCGATGGCCTTACAAGGGCTGCGGGAGCGTCGGAGCGCGTCGAAAACCTGTTGAATCGCTTGCGATGCTCTGCAAGGAGGCGCACACATGGCGCGCAGATGTTCCACGTGAAACATCCGCTGAAAATGCAAATGAAAGACGACAGACAATTGGAAATATCCGAAAGCGAGGAGAAAATATGCGAATGCGGCTTTCACGGCGCTCAGAGTTATTTCTGCCCCTGGCGCTGCTGATACCCGTCGCGCTGGGAAGGGCGCGGGAAGCGGTGGCTGTGTGCGTGGCGCTCGCGCTTGCACGGCTCTGCACGCTCTGCGGTGCGGAGGGCTTTGCGCGCGCTGCGGCGCAGGAGGTTTCGCCACGGCGCGTGCGCGGCGCCTGGACGGACGCTTTGCTGGCGGGACTGGCATTGGGCACAGCGGCATGGCGCTGGGGCGGCGGCATATGCGCATGGCTGTTTGCCCGGACGCCGGAAACCGAATGGTGGACGGGCATATGCCTCACCGGCGGGCTGCTGGCGCTGGCAAGGCTCAACGAGGAATACCTGCACGCCAGCGCACAGCGGGAAAGCGCGTCCCTGAGCGCCTTTGTGCGCGCCGCGCTGTTGGCAGGCGGCGTCTTGTGCGGCGGCGTATGGATTGCCGGGGCCGCGGCGCTGGGCTGGCTCGTCTCCCTGGTGGTTGCCTGGGCGGTGGGCGGATGCCCGTTTGCCGTTCCAAACGGTGCGGCGCTATGGCAAATGCCTGCCGCGTGCGTGCGCGCGCTGCTTTATCCCATAAGCGGGCTTTTGCTTCTTGCCGGTTTCTGGCGTCGCGCCGGGGCCTGGGCGGCTGCTGGATACTTGCTGGGCCTGGCCATGTATGCCTGTGCAGCCACGCCGTTCCGCCGTTCCGCCTCGGAGAGCGGACCCTTGCATTTGGGCTTGCTGCTTCCGGCCGCCCTGTTGTGCGCCGCCGCGCCGTTTTTGCCGGCACAGATGCGCGCCGTGACGGCGTTGACGGCCTTTGCCGCTTTTACAGGCATGCTGACAAACGCAGCGCCGACATTGCGAGGTGCGTTGGCAACGCTGGCGCTGTCGCTCTCCTGCCTGAGCGCATGGCTTTTTGCGGATATAGCCATGATTGCAGCGCCGCTGTGCGCCGCGATCGCGTTGGCGCTGCTCGTTCCCGATGCGCGCGAGATGGCCCTGCGCAGGCGTGCAAGACGCGCACGGTCCAGGAGAAATTGACAGCGATTATTCGAGAAAAACGAAAGCCACGAATCGAAGGGTTCGTGGCTTCAGACTGTCAAAACCCCTCAAGAGAGCGCGAGAGGACGGAAGATCGCTCGTTGCTTCATCGTCCTCGAGGGCGCAATCGTCAGGGACAGGGCGGCTTTTGCGTCGGGAAATCCCGTTTCCAGGGCAAAAATTGGAGAGAGTGCCGGAGGCGCAGAGTCCTGCGGGTTCTGTGGCTTCGAAAAGACGAAATTGCCACGCCTGAAATTGAAATTTGAGGCGCGACGCCCATCGGGAAGATACGCCCCGTCCGCCAGCTTGACAAAAATGCTTTTGACAAGCTGATGCCACGAGTTGGAAGGCTCGTGGCTTTTCAGAGCGCGGACAAAGCCCGCAAACAGAAAGATTGCCCCGATAAAACAGGCAACAGAAGCGGACTTTGGCCTCTGTGCCGGCCGAAATTACGGCCTGCGGCTGCAAACTTCCATGCAGGCCTCTTCATCTGCCAGTTTGAATCCTTATCCCGGGGACTTGTGCATTCTCCAGTATTCTGCCGGCCTTGTCAATATCCTGAAATGCTCAGGCTCTTCTGGCTCGGGGCATTTGCTTTGTCCAAAGTGGCAAGCTGTGAATAAAAATTCAAAAATAGTGAATTTATCGCCATCTGGAAGCCTTGGCGTTGCGAACCTGGAAAAAACATTTGAATCCCTCCAGGCGCTGGGCCAGCCTGTCCAGTTTGGAAAATGCCCAGGAAGTCGCCATGGCCGTGCCGCCGCCAAGAGCGGCAATCACGGCCACCGCCAGAAACGCCATAAAGTTGAAGGCGTTTTGATACTCGTAATAATTGTAGGAGAACATGGCCGAGGCTCTGCCGACCGCGACGCCGGCGTAAATTGCGGCGACGAGGCCGCCAAGCCAGTATACCCAGGCCAATATTTTGAAGAAGCGTATCCATATGCAGGGGGCGCCCGTGGGCACATCGAATTGCACGTCCGCTTCGCGGTACGCCGAATTCTCCTCCGCTGCCTTTGCGTCGCCCGCCAGGCCTTTTTCCGCCTCCAAAATGGCTTCAATGCGGGCAAATTCCTCGTCGCTGACCGCAATGGGGCGGTGTTTGAGCCGGTAATAGCGCGTTTGCCCGTTAACTGTTTCCACGCAGTATTCGTCCTTTTTAAGATAGACCTTCTCCTGTCGCGTGATGTATTCGCGCTCCTGCTCTTCTTCGACCAGACCCAGAGATTGCAAAACCTGCGCCTTGTGGCGCGCCTGATCCGCTTGCAGGGATGCTTCGCGCTCGGCAAAGAACTTTTCAAGTTTCGGGTGCATGGGTTTTCTCCTCTCAGCAGCATTTGTAAATTTTATACTTTTCTTAATATATTATATACATTCAAGCGCGTGGTGTCAACGACAGAAAAAGCGCGGGACGAAGGTTGGCCATGGCCGCTACCCCGCTTCCCGCACGATGCATGTTATGAATAAATATGCAATTTTTTACTCCACCGGCAGTTCCGCCTCCAGCGCGCCGATGCGTTCGGCAAGGCGGTCGCAGAAGTCCTCCAGCATACGCGCGCGCTCGTCCTCCGGGGAGGCGAGGAAAACCTTGGCCTCGTCCACGAGCTGCTGGGCGGCCGCGACAAGGGCGGTGTGTTCTTCCTCTTCGCGGCGGCCGAGCAGGTAGCGCGTCAGCGTTTCGCAGGCGCGGGCCAGCTCCGCGTCTCCGGAGCGGCGCGCCTCGTCCACAAGGCCCTGACAGGCCGCGCCCGCATCCGGCCGGGCGCGGTGGTTCACCTGAGGCGTGTCGCAGGCAATGCCGCGCGCGTTGAGGGCTTCCACCATCTTGCGAACGTAATCCGGGCGGCTTTTGATGACCGCGCGGTACTTGTTTTGATAGCGCAACATCAGGCTATGGTCGCCCTGCGAAAGTTTTTGCAGGCACGAACGCACGCTCTGTCCCTGGGCGCGCGCAGTGAGGACCTGCTCCATCAGCCAGTCCACCTCCTGCTGTGTAAAGGGGACAAAGCGCGCGGTGCGCTCGGCGCCGCCTTCGCGCTTTTGCACCTGCGCGTAGTAGTAATTGCGGATGCTGTTGGGGCGCCGGCCGGTTTTTTCGGCAATGCGCTCGAACACCGCCTTGAGCGGCAGCCCCTGCTGCTGCGCCTCGTCCGCCGTTTCCCAGAGAAGGTTGTTTTCAAATTCGCTCCAGCCCGTGCGCCGTCCGGCGCGAGAGATCGCCTGTTCCATGGTTTCCCCTCCAAACTGTTGGTGATTTTGCCCGTTTTCAAGGTGTGCAAACCAGTCCCTTTGGGACGGCGCTGTCGCCGGCAAAATTACCCTTTGCTGATAAAGAGTATGCGCGAACAGTGACGGCAATATACTGATTTGGCAATTTTGCGGAAATATTTTTGCAGCGGTACCAAATTGCGGCGGGATATGTTATAATAACAGCGCATGGCGGACGCCTTCCGCCGCGCGAGAGGAGGAGCGGCATGGTCTGGGACATCGGCGTGGATTTGGGCACGCGGGGCGTGCGCATGACGACGGGCGGCGCGGTCGAGGCGCTTTCACAGGCGGCGGCGCTGGCCGTGCGCGAAGGGCAAAGCGAACCCCTGTGCGCGGGAGACGCAGCCCTGGCCCTTTATGGACGCGCTTGCGAAGGCGTGGAAGTGTGCTTTCCCCTCAGCGACGGCACGCTGCGCAACAGCGAGCATGCCCGGCAGATGTTTGCCTGGATATATGCCCTGACCGACGAACGGCGGCGCGGCCGGCACGCGCGCGTGCTGGTCACTTGCGCGCCCTTTGCCCGCCCGGTGCAGCAGGATGCGCTTCTGCGCGCCGCGCTGGACGCCGGCGCTTTGGAAGCGGCGCTTTTGCGCTCTGACGTCGCCTGCGCCGTGGGCGCGGGGCTGGATATACTTGCCCCGGAGGCGGCGTTGTTGGTGGATGTGGGCGCGGGCAAAGTCACGGCCACGTTGTTTACCCGCGGCCTGGTCGCTGCGTTTGCCTACCTGCCCTACGGCGTTTTGCGCATCGACGAGCGCCTGGCGCGCATGATGCGCACGGAAAAGGGCTTTCTCATCGGCCCCCGCACCGCGGAGGATGTCAAGCAGGCCATGGCCGCCGCCGGGGAGATTGCTCCGGTGGAAATGACCGTGGCCGGCGTCAGCCTGGAGCGGCGCATGCCGGAACTTATGAAGGTGGAGCCGGAAATGGTGGCGCGCGCCTGCGAGGGCGTGGTGAACGAAATCGTGGGCATGGTGGCTTCGGTGGTGGACAACGCCCCCGAGGAGCTGGCAGCGGATTTGAACGATACCGGATGCGTGTTGGCCGGCGGCGGCGCGCTTTTGCCGGGGCTGGACAAGCGCCTGGGCGACCATCTGGGCATTCCCTGCCGCGTGGCCGACGCCCCGCTGTCCTGTTCAGGCGCGGGGCTGGCGAAAATCATGGAAACTCCGGAGGCCTATGAACGGTTGCTGATGGAAAAAATGGCCCGCGCGGCGCGGCATTGATTGAATAAATATGCAAATTTTTGTATAAAATTGAACAAAATAGTCATTTCGGCGCGTCGGTCAGAAGAGGCGAACGTTGCCTGCTGCGGGCGCGCAAACCTCATGTTTTGCCGGCGCGGCAAAAAGAGAGCCTGTCGCTTGACGGCGCCGGTACACGGGAGCACCGAAGTATAAAGAGATTCGTATCAACGCAACACGGGGGGATCCAGAATGATGGAAAAACCGCGAAAAGCGCTGGCGTTGTTGCTCTGCGCGCTGCTGTTCGCCGTCGCGCCGGCGGCGGGGGAGGCGACGGAAGCGGAACAGGCGCATGTTTCCGGCGACTATGAATTCGTGCTGCTGCCGGACGGCGGCGTGCGCATTACCAACTATACGGGCGGCGCGGCGGAACTGACCGTTCCCAATGAACTCGAAGGGCGCCCCGTGCGGGAGATTGGGCTGGCGGCGTTCGTCTTGGGCGAGGCTTTGACGAAGGTGACGCTGCCGGAGGGCCTTACGGGCATCGATGATCTTGCGTTCAACGGGTGCGAGAATCTGACGGAGATAACGCTGCCGGAAAGCCTTGAGAGTATCGGCGAATTCGTGTTTGTGTCCTGCGGCGATTTGACGGAGATATCGCTGCCAGAGAGCCTTGAAAGTATCGGCAAGAACGCGTTTTCCTTCTGTTCGCCCGCCCTTACGCTCATCGTGACGCGCGACTCCTACGCAGAGCAGTATGCCGTAGACAACGGCATCGCCTACGCGTATGCCGGCGCCAGCGGCTGACCTACGCCGCCCTCTCTCCCCCGCCGCGCAAAACGCCCCGCTCCACAGTTTTTCCCTGCGGGCGGGGCGTTTTGCGCCTTTTCTGCGTTCAGATTTCGTCCAGGTCGATGTCGTCGGTTTCATCCTCGTCGTCCGGTTCCTCCGGTTCGTCGGCGATGTTGCCGTTCACGCCGCCGCTTTGGAAGGCTTGGCGAATCTTACTCTCCAGCGCTTCGAACACTTCGGGATGCTCCTTGATGTACTTGCGCGCCGCGTCGCGGCCCTGGGCGATGCGCTCGCCTTCATACGAGTAGAACGAGCCGCTCTTTTTGATCAGGTCGCGTTCCACGGCCAAATCGAGCATTTCGCCCTCGCGGGAGATGCCTTCGCCATAGAGCATGTCCACGGTGCAGCTCTTGAACGGCGGGGCCACCTTGTTTTTGACAATTTTGATTTTTACGCGGTTGCCGATAATCTCGGTGCCGTCCTTGATGGCCTCGCTTTTGCGAATGTCGATGCGCACGGAGGCGTAAAACTTCAGCGCCTTGCCGCCGGTCGTAACCTCCGGGTTGCCGTACACCACGCCCACCTTTTCGCGAAGCTGGTTGATGAAGATGGCGATGGCGTTGGTCTTGCTGATGACGCCCGCCAGCTTGCGCAGCGCCTGGGACATCAGCCGCGCTTGCAAACCCACGTGGCTGTCGCCCATATCGCCGTCGATTTCGGCCTTGGGCACCAGCGCCGCCACCGAGTCGATGACGACGATGTCGATTGCGCCAGAGCGCACCAGCGCCTCGCAGATGTCCAGCGCCTGTTCGCCGTTGTCCGGCTGAGAGACGTACAGTTCGTCGATATCCACGCCCAGTTTCTTGGCGTATACCGGATCCAGCGCGTGTTCGGCGTCTATAAACGCCGCCGTACCGCCGGCCTTTTGCGCCTGGGCGATGGCATGCAGCGCCAGCGTGGTTTTGCCCGAGGATTCCGGCCCATAAATTTCAATGATGCGGCCCTTGGGCAGTCCGCCCACGCCCAGCGCGAAATCCAGGTTCAGGCAGCCCGTGGGGATAACCTCCACGTGCATGCGGTCGGCCTGGTCGCCCAGTTTCATCACCGATCCCTTGCCGAAATCCTTCTCAATTTTTCCCAGCGCCACTTCCAGCGCGCGCTTGCGGTCGTCGCCAAAAAGCTTTGCCGCCGGGCTTTTGCCGGTCTTTTTATCCGCCATGAGCCACCCTCCGTGCACGTAAAGTTTCTCTTTCGTGAAAATTATAACACAGCGCGCGGCAAAAATCTATCGAACATAAGTTTATTTTTCGCCAAACGCGCCGCGCGATTGTTTTGCGGCGCAATCCGTGGTACAATAACGTTTGGAAGCGCTCTTGCGGTTATGCGCGGGCGCTTGGCGCATACAATGACAGATGAGCGCCGCAAAAAACGCGGGGAGGTGCGGTCATGCGCGCGATTCTTGACGGAAAAACGGTGGAATTTGAGATGGGTACGGCCTGGAAAGACCTGGTAGAAGGCCAACAGGCGCTGGGCGTGAGCGTGCAGGGACGCACGCTTTCGCTGGCCACCGCCGCGCAGGACGGCGTGCAGGCGCATGTTTTAACGTATCACGACGAGGAAGGGCGGCGCATATACGAGCGCACGCTGCAAATGGTATTTTTGGTGGCGGCGAATCGCGTCATTCCCGGGCGGCGCGTGCGCTTTGAGCACTCCTTTGGGGAAGGGCTGTTTGTGCGCCTGCCCAAGACCACGGTGACGCGCCAGCTTGTCGCGCGCCTGGAGCGGGAGATGCGCGAGATTGTGGAGGCGGATATGCCCATTCCCATGACGGCCTGCACCAAGGAGGAGGCCAACGCCTACTTTGCCGAAACCGGGCAGACGGACAAGCTGCGCCTGCTGCGCTACCGCAGCTTTGAAAACTTCCGGTTTTACGAACTGGAGGGGCTCAAGGAGTATTTTTACGGCGAAATGGCGCCCTCTACGGGCTGCGTAAAGGTATTCCAACTGCGGCTGTATTTGCCGGGGGTGCTTTTGCGCATGCCGCACGAGCAGACGCCGGAGAAGGTGGCGCCGTTCCGGGATATGCCCAAACTGATGCGCACGTTTGGCGAAACGGGGCGCTTCAACGGCATGATCGGCTGCGAAAACGCCGCCGACATCAATGAAATGATTGAAAGGCGCTCCTTCCGGGAGTTTATCCGCGTGTGCGAGGCCCTGCACGAGCGCACGATTGAAAATATCGCCGATCAGATTGTGCGTTCCGGCGCGCGCGTGGTGCTCATCGCGGGGCCGTCCTCTTCGGGCAAAACCACGTTTGCCCACCGGCTGTCCATCGCCCTGCGCGTGTTGGGCCTGCGGCCGATGAAGCTTTCGCTGGACGATTACTACCGCGACCGCGCCGATTTGCCCCTGGAGGAAGACGGCAGGCCCGATCTGGAACGGTTGGACGCGTTGGACGTGCCGCTTCTGGACGAACATCTGGTGCGGCTTTTGCAGGGCGAAGCGGTGGAAGCGCCGGAGTTTGACTTTGTGCGCGGTGTGCGCGCGGAAAAGACGCACACGCTGCGCGTGGCCGCGGATCAACCCATCGTCATTGAGGGCATCCACGGCCTGAACGACGCGTTGACCGAGTCCGTGCCCCGGGAACTGAAGTTCAAAATCTACATCAGCGCCCTGACCATGCTCAACCTGGACGACCACAACCGCATCCGCACCACGGACGCGCG
Source organism: uncultured Clostridia bacterium (assembly GCA_904420265.1). Lineage (GTDB taxonomy): Bacteria > Bacillota > Clostridia > Christensenellales > Aristaeellaceae > Pullichristensenella. The sequence continues at coordinate 1,972 of CAJFUU010000192.1, read as the reverse complement.
CCTGCTCCGCCGCATTGTGCGGGATTATCAGTTCCGCGGCACGCGGCCGGAGGATACAATGCTCATGTGGCCGTCGGTGCGGCGCGGGGAAGAAAACTACATCTTCCCCTATCAGGAGGAGGCCGACGCCATGTTCAACTCGGCGCTGCCTTACGAACTTCCGATTCTCAAGCGCTACGCCTACCCCATGCTATGTGAAATCGGGCCGGAAAAGGAGTGCTACACGCTGGCCAGGCGGCTGGTGAAGTTTTTAAACTACATTCGCGCCGCCGACGTGGAGGACGAAATCCCCATTGACTCCATCCTGCGGGAGTTCATTGGCGGTTGCTGCTTCTACCGGGAGACGGACTAGGGCCTGCTTGAAAATTGTGCGCTTTCGGTGGTTTTTCGCTATTTCAGCGCGGCAAATTTTCCGCTGGAGCGGACGAAACCCTTCGAAATCGCGTATATTCCCTTTTCAGACAGGCGCTGGGGCCCGAAACGCGGCCTGGGCCGGGCGGTGCAGTTTTTTCCATCCCTCAATTTGCCCGCGCTGGGTTTATTTGCGTTCCAATTGCGCAAGATAGATGCGCAAGGAGGAATGCGATATGAAGGTTTCCAAGTGGATGTTTCTGACTGTGACGCTGCTGGCGCTGGCCCTGTGCATGACCGGCTGCATGAACTCCGGCAACCGTGTGGACGGCGTGGCGCCCTCCGCCTCGGCGGGCATGAACAACACCGGCGACGTGGGCAATTCCAGCGACGCCAATCAGTCCGGCCTGGCCGGCGACACGGGCAGCGGCGCGGCTACGCCCTTTGACTGGGTAAACAACGCCGCCCAGGTCGAAACCGCCATTAACCAGATTTCTGAAATCGCCGACAGCTGCGTGGTTGTCACCGGCACCACCGCGCTGGTGGCCGTCCGGTACACAGACGCCTATCAGGGCGAAACCACCGAGCGCATCCGCGAAATGGTGGCCGGCGCCGTGCGCGAGGCCGATCCGACCATCCAGACCGTGGCCGTGACCAGCGAGGAGGCGGATGTCGCCGCCGTCTATGAAATTTCCGACAAAATTCGCGGCGGCGAAAGCGCCGACAGCCTGGCCGACGAAATCAACCGCATCGTGCGGAACCCAACCACCATGCGCTAACCAGCGCCGGCGCCGGCAGTGCCGGCATCCGAAGCTGCCGCCGGGTGACACGACGGGGCCGGCAGTGCCGGCATCCAAAGCTGCCGCCGGACGATACGACGGGATTTGCCCCGTACAGTATGGGGCAAATCCCTGCGAGGTTACTTTGCAGACGCGCAAAGCGTCGCCCACTGCCGGGGAAGGCCGCAAACCCCAGCGAAGTTGCTTTGCGGGCCGCGAAACATTTGCATTGCCCGCTTCCCGCGGGAAATTATACATAGGGGGAACCGATGTTTACACATTTGCATTTGCATACCGAGTATAGCCTTTTGGATGGCGCCTGCTCCATCAAGCCCCTCGTCTCCCGCCTCAGGGAGCTGGGCATGGACGCCTGCGCCATTACCGACCACGGCGTGATGTACGGCGTGGTGGATTTTTACCGCGCCTGCAAGGACGCAGGCATCCATCCGGTCATCGGCTGCGAGGTATACGTCTGTCCGGATATGGACGAAAAGCAGAGCCAGTTTCGCGAATATTCCCATCTTGTGCTGCTTTGCGAGAACAACGAGGGCTACAAAAACCTCTCCCGTCTGGTGTCCGAGGGCTTTACGCGCGGGTTTTACTACCGGCCGCGCGTGGATTACGCGCTTTTGAAAAAGTACTCCGGCGGCCTCATCGCCCTCTCCGCCTGCCTCTCCGGCGACCTGCCCAAGCTTTTGCTCGACGGGCGCGACAACGAGGCCCGGCAGGTGGCGCAGAAATATCTGGACATCTTCGGCAGGGGCAATTTCTTCGTGGAATTGCAGGATCACGGCATCCCCGAGGAAAAGCAGGTGCTGCCGCGCCTGGTCAAACTGGCGCGG
>CAJFUU010000191.1 GCA_904420265.1 uncultured Clostridia bacterium | reverse complement strand
TGGGGCATTAGCGAAGTTGGCTATCGCGCTACACTGGCAGTGTAGAGATCACCGGTTCGAGTCCGGTATGCTCCACCAACGGAAAAGCCTTGAAAACGCGGAGTTTTCGAGGTTTTTCTTTTTTGTCGTGCGCCGCTCTTGCCACTTCCTAACCGCCGCCTAACCGATCGGTTCCAACAGAGCGCTGTCGATGGACTGGGCAAGGCGGTTCTTGCTTCCCGCCAACACATGCGCATAGGTATCTGCCATCGTGGAAAAGCGGCTGTGACCCGCCCATTCCTGTACCTCCTTCCTGCTCGCCCCGCGGTCGAGCAGGATTGAGACGTTCGCGTGCCGAAGTTCGTGCAGGCGTATTTCCGGCAAACCGCATTGCGCGCACAGCTTTGGAAGCGCGTGCGTCGCATAATCGGGATGCAGTACGTTCCCTTGCGCATCCACGCAGACGAAATCATCCCATGCGTGGTTATAGCGACGCCGTTTCCTGTTCTCTTCCTGACGCTGCCGCAGGCTTTTCAGCGCTCCGTGCCCGCCCAAAAATTGACGGCAACGAATCTCCTTTCCCGGGGCGTTTATGGCTCAGCCTTCCGCCAATCCCAGCGGGCATACCTTTGGATTCCAACGGCTGACACTGAAAATCGCGGCCGGCACAACCTCCTTCGCAAAGGCAAAGATACGCCTGTTCCGGCGCGCAAACTGCTTTATCTGATTCCATACGTGCATAAATTCAGCATCAAGTGCAGAGATAAGCGGCGAAGTGTGTACAGAAAGACCATTTCGAATGCGCAATCTGGTTTCCCGGCAGCAGACGGGAGCCGCCGGCACCGTTTGGCACGGGCATGACTGGGTATTCAGCGCAGGCTGATCTCCTGCGCGCCGCAGCGCAACGGGGCTGAACGCCGCCACCAATAAGAGCAGCGTCGATTTTGCACCCTGCCGCTTCTATGCGCGTTTTCAAACAGCTTCCCTTTTGCGAAAAGTCCTGCTTCTTTTCTGTATAAGCGTCGAGGCATCCCCTTGGCGCAAAGCATCAACTTTCGCCGCTGTCCAAGGCCTTAGTTGAGTTTGAGCGCGATTCCCAGCACCGCGCCTGCGACCACATAGAGAATCGGGTGAAGGTTTTTGGTGGGCTTAATCTGCGTCAAGGCAAAAAGCACTGCCAAAATCGCAAGGTTCAGCCATGAAAACGTCCCCGTAGCCGTCGGCAGCAGAACCATGGTCAAGATTGAATATGCCGCAGCGGCAATCAGTCCGGTCACTACCGGCCGCAGTACAGAGAAAGTAGTATTGATCAGTTCGCTCTTGCGATAGTTTTCCAGCACGCGCGCAATGATCAAAATTATGATGATCGAGGGCAGCACCAGGGAAAACGTCGCCAACACCGCGCCGGGAATGCCCGCAACGGTATAGCCGACGTAGGTGGCCATATTTACCCCCAACGGCCCCGGCGTCGATTCGGAGACCGCAACCATGTTTACCAGCATCTCCTGCGTAAACCACTCGGGATGGCGAATGCTCATCTGTGTCAGGAACGGAAGCGTCGCCAGGCCGCCGCCAATGGCAAACAGGCCCGTGAGGAAGAATTCGACACACATCGTCAAAAGCGTCATACCCCGTTCCCCCTCTTTTTGCCATGTGCGAAGTAGTACGCAACGCCGCATGCAATCGTGCCCAGGACAATGTAAATAGTGTTGATCTTCACAAGCGCAGCCAACGCAAACGCCGCCACCGCCAGCACAATCTGCCACCACTTGCGCACAGACGTAGAGGCCAATTTGACCACCGATTTGGCGATCATCGCACACACCGCAATGCGGATGCCGGCAAAGGCGTGCATTACGATCTGGTTGTCCATGAAGTTGGAAAGCAACATGGCAATCATTGTAATGATCACCAGGGACGGCGCCACTATGCCCAGTGTCGCGACAATGCCACCGCTCACGCCGCGGCGCTTGTAGCCGACAAACGTCGCCGTATTCACGGCGATGATGCCTGGCGTGCACTGTCCGATGGCAAAGTAGTCCAGTAACTCCTCCATTGTCGCCCATTTATTCTTGTTGACGATTTCACGCTCCAGCATCGGCAGCATAGCATAGCCCCCGCCAAAGGTACAAATGCCGATTCGAAAGAACGTGGCAAACAATTCCCAGATTTCCCGCATCAGACGTGCATCCCCTTCGTTGAACGTATCCCCTGAGCGGCCGGCAACATGGCCGCCCCAATCATTCCCGCGTCGCCGCCCAAGGCGGCCGTGACAATCCTGTCCGGAGCGTAGGCGCGCGCGCGCCGCTTGACCTGCTCCTCCAGCGGCCGTATGAGAAACTCGCCGGCGTTGGACACGCCGCCGCCGATACCCACCACCGGCGTTCCCAAAAGATAACAACAAGTACTCACCAGAGAGGCAAGATTGTCCACATAGGCGTCGAATATCTGCGCAGCAATGCCATCGCCCTCGCGGGCGGCGGCTATCACGTCGCGGGCGGTAACGTTATGCACCTCGCCTCCCGCCAGAACCGCAATGCGGCTGGTAGGGTGATCCAACACGCAGTGACGCCCCTCCCGCTCCAGCCAGGTCGCTGAGCACAGCGCCTCCGCGCAGCCGCGGTTGCCACAGGTGCACATCGGTCCGCCCTGCTGGATGGTGATATGTCCAAGTTCGCAGCCGATTTTGCGTCCGCCCTGAAATATCCGGTTGTCCATGATCAGACCGCCGCCGATTCCGGTGCCAATGGTAATGAGCATCGCGCAGTCGTAACCGCGCAGCGCGCCCACACGCGCCTCGGCCAGCGCCGCTGCGTCCGCATCATTGGCAATGCCGATGTCCGCATGCGGAAAATGCCGCCGCAAAAGCTCGGCTACAGGCGCGTTGCGCAGGTTCAAATTGCATGCACTCACCAGCACGCCCATATCGCGCCGCACTGTCCCAGGAATGCCTACGCCTACGGACTCCACCGTCCAGGCATCCAGGCCGTTTGGCAGAAGCACTTCCCGCGCCATCTGCGCCATGAGTTCTGTCAGCGCCTGCGCGTCCTTACCTAGAGGAAATGGGCGGCTTGTATGCGCCGCTACGCGCATGCTCTGGTCGTCCAGAAGGCAGGCTCGCACGCTCATGCCCCCAATGTCGTATCCAAGCCGAAGCACGCCTATGCCCTCCTATACACGCATTCACCGTCCAGGAAAGTGCACTCCACGTTCAACTGCGCATCGCAAAGGAACATGTCGGCGCACTTGCCCGGACGCAGGCTGCCTACGCGCCCGTCAATCTTCAGCGCCCGGGCGGGATTGAGCGAGGCCATGCGCACCGCCTCCCACAAAGGCGCGCCGCCGTAGCGGTGGAAATTATACACATTGCGCCGCAGTGGCGATACTGAGCCGGATATCGTGCCGTTTTCCAGCCGTCCGACCGTTCCGTCGACGTAGATCGTGCGCTCGTTGCTTCGATATATCCCTGGGCCCAGGCCCGCGGCGATTGACGAATCGGTAATCAGCACAATCCCATCTGCGCCCTTGACTTTGTAAACCAGCTTGAACAGCGCCCTGTCCACATGTACGGTATCAGCGATCAGTTCTACGCGCACACCGTCGCTCAACAGTGCCGCGCCCGCTGCGCCCGGCTCGCGATGGCCGATACCGCGCATGGCGTTAAACAGGTGCGTAGCCTGTGTCGCGCCGTGCCGCACGCCCTGCATGGCCTGTTCGTAAGTGGCGTCAGTGTGTCCAATGGAACTGACAATATTGCGTTCGACACACCAGTCGATCAGGTCGGGATACCGCTCCGGCGCCACAATCACCACTTTGATTACATCCTTATAGCGCTCGAGGAACCCGTAGTCTGGCGCCAGCAGCAACGCGGCGTTGTGCGCGCCTTTCTTCTTTTCGGAGATGAACACGCCCTCCACATAGGCGCCATGCACCTTTGCGCCGCCGCTTTCCCGCATGCACGCGCGCGTGGCCTCCAGCGCGCCGGCGATCGTTTCCAACGGCGCGGTGCCAAGCGTGGGCAAAAAACCCGTCACACCGTCTTTGAGCAACGCCGCGGCCATCGCCCGCTGCGCATCCACGCTGGCTTCAGTGGTCTCGCGGCCGCAGTAGCCGTGGATGTGCATATCAATCAACCCAGGCAGCAGGTACTTTCCTCCCGCGTCGATGATTTCGCACGAATCGGGCGCCCTATCCGGGAGAATTTGACGAATCCTGTCGTCAAAGACAACCGCGGCGTCCTCCAGAATGCCATCCTCAAGCACGATCCCGGCATGCACAATCGCTTTCATTTCGCCGCTCCTTGGAGATTTTCCATCTGTGCCTGCAAGAAGGCCACCGCGTCGGCAATATCCTTACCCGCCTCCTCACGCGATTCACGCTCAATGGTCAGAAAACCATCGTAGCCAATGTCGACCAGCGCCTGCAAATACGCTTCCCAGCGCACTGCGCCTTGGCCGAGCGGCGTCTGGCGCGTATAGCCCAGGTTGCGCACGCCGTCAATGCCCACCTTGGCGAACAGGCCGTAGTAGTACTCGCCGGTGGTGGGGCGAAGGCTGACGCCATCCTTGGCGTGCGTGTGTACGATCAGTTTGCCCGCCTCATAGACACCCGCCACGGGATCTGCGCGCAAAACCATCGCCAGGTTCGCCGGGTCATAATTGATGCGAATGCCCGCCTCGCAGGCAAGGCAAAAATCGCGCAGCCGTTCCACTGGCTCGGGGCCTGTCTCTACGGCGATACAAGCGCCGATCTGCGCGGCAAAGCGGCCGATTTCGTTGCAGGCGTCCAGGAGCACTTTGTATTCATCGCCCTTCTGGGCGGGAATTACGCCCAGATGTGTAGTGACAATAGAGCAGTCCAGCTCTTTGGCAAGCAGCAGCGTCTTTTTCAGATACTCCAGCTTGTCTGGATTTTCCTCGGCGCGGCACAGACCGTGACCGCCCAGTTCGCCGCATAGCGCCGTAATCGTCTGACCGCAATCCCGCGCCGTGCGCCTGACCGCTTTTACATCTTCAGGCGTGATCGTCGCCGGGTCCAGCTCGCCCTTGGCATAGAGTTGCACGCCTTCGGCGCCGACTTTCTGGCTCATCCTGATGCCCGCAATCAGCCCAACGCCGAACCAATCCGCAAGCGTTCCAATCTTAAACAGCTTATCCATTGCGCTCCCCCTTCCTATTGGCGAATCGGCTTGGCCCGGTTGTAGAAGGTGAGCAGTATCACCATCACGCAGCCGAGCACGATGTTGCGCACCGGCGCGCTGAAATCGAGCACCGTCAGGCCGTTGCTGAGCACAATCATCACCAGGGAACCCGCAATGCTGCCAATGTAGGAACCCACGCCGCCCACAAACAGCGAACCGCCCACAATCACCGCCACCAATGAATTGTAGGCATAGGTATCAAACAATTGACACTGGCTCATGCCCATATAGCCCGCGCCCAGCATGCCTGCGATGCCCGAAAACACGCCGCCCAGGACGAAGGTGAGTATGCGTATCCTGCGCGTATTGATGCCGTTGAGGCGCGCCGCAGATTCGTTGTTGCCTGTGAGATAGAGTTGCTTTCCAAAGCGCGAGCCGTGCATCAGGAAAAACGCCAGCGTCCAGATAAACACCGCGTACATCAGCGCCGCAGGAATTACTCCGAACACGCGGTACTGCACCGTGACTTTAAACACCTCGGAGACAAGGCCGGTGGGCATGCCGCCGGTAAAGACGTACTGCAAGCGCGTAACCACATTGGAAACTGCCAGCGTAATCACGATTGGCGGCAGCCCCACTTTGACCGCGCATACGCCGTTGACCAGTCCTACCAGCGCGCCCATGCCCGCCACGCACAAAAGTACCGGTACAAAGTAACCCGTCCTGCCCTGCATGATGCCCGTGGTGATGATTGCGGCCATTGACATCACCGCGCCTACCGAAAGATCCACGCCACCGGAGATAACCACCATTGTCTGTCCTGCCGCCGCAAAGCTGAGCAGAATCGTCTGCGCCAGGATCGAACCAAACGTATTGATGTTGAGCGACAGGGGGTTGAGAATCACCGTGATCAGCAGCAAGCCTACCGCGATCACTGCGGCCATGCCCGGGCGGTTGTACTTGGCAAAGTGCCGGAGGTGCATCTGCATGCTCTTTTCCCGATTATCGGACATACTTTTCCCCCCTCTTGAACTGCTTGATAAAGCCCTGTTTGAGCGTCTCGCGCTGCGCTTTGGCGGTGATGATCGTCGCAAGCAGACCCAGGAAGATAATTGTGTCGCTGACCAGATTCTGCCAGTAGGGGTTGATCATCAGGCCGGGAATGGCACTGGTGAGGAAGTTAAATAGGTAGTACACCGCGTTTTGTACAATTACCAGAAATCCCGCGCCAAACAGGCCGCAACTGATTGTGCCCCAACCGCCGAAGTTCATGCCGCCCAGCATGCACGCCGAGAGCGAACGAATGCCATATTCCTCGGCCTGTAAGGGGTTGCCCGAGGCGTTCGACGCCGTCAGGCACAGCCCCGCAAGCCCCACGATAAATCCCTTGATTATAAACGCCTTCATCTGTACCCGCTCGGGATCAATTCCCACTGCATAGGCATTGCGCGGGTTGTTGCCCACGGCATAAATGTGCTTGCCAAAGGGCGTGCGCTTGATGTATCCCCACACCAGCAAAACCAGCAAAATCACCAGAGCGGCAAACGGGAAAAATCCAAACAGCGTCGAGTCGTAGGTTCTGTAGATGACCCTTTCCACCTTTCCCTGCGGCACGCTCATAATCAACACATTGACGCCTTTGATGATATACGTAATCGAAAACGTAGTCAGCATTGAAGGAAGGCGCAATTTGACAATGCAAAACCCGCAAAACAGCGAGACCACAACTCCGCTCAGCAGCGCGATAAACCATCCCAACGCTACCGGTACGCCCATCTCCTGGGGCATCATAATGGCGATGACGTTGACAAAGGCAAGCTGTATGCCCGTGGAAAGATCAAGCAGTCCGCACATCATCAGCACCGCCTGTCCCATACAGGTGAGAATCAGCGGCGTATTCTTGGAGATGAGAATGCGGAAATTGCTGACGGTGAAAAACTTTGACGGCGTCTGAATAATGATATTGAGTGCCACCGCCGCCAAGAAGAGGCAAAAGCCCGTAAAGGCCGGCTGCCTGCGGAAAGATACCCATCTTCGCTTGCACGCCTCAAGCATTGTCCTGCACCTCCCCTTTGCCTATGCCCATCATTTCGGCCACGAGACTTTCCTGCGTCTTGTTCTCGCCCTCCAACAATGCCGCAACCTTGCCTTCGTAAAAGACATAGATGCGCTCGGCCAGCTCCATCAATTCGTCGTTATCGCTGGAGGAGACGATCACGGTCATATTCCTCTGGCGCGCGCACTGCCTGAGAATTTCGTGTATCTCTCGCCGGGACTTGATATCCACACCCTTGGTCGGGTCGTCTAGCAGCAAAAGATCGGGCATTACTGCAATCCAGCGCGCCACGACCAGCTTCTGCTGGTTGCCGCCCGAGAGCGAACTGGCGGCATCGCCAAGATCGCCGATTTTGATATTGTAGGTCTTGACCGCCTCGCGCGAGAAGGCGTTCATGGTTTTTTTGCCAATATAGCCAAACAACTTGCCTTTGGCGGTTCGGCCGACAAACAGGTTCTCGGCAATCGTGCGTCTATCGAAGATGGCCTCGCGGTTGCGCTCGCCGGAGATAAAGCCCACGCCGTTTTTCACGGCCTCAGCCGGCCGGCGGAAGCGCACATCCTTGCCACGATAGCGAATCAAGCCTGCCTCGGGCTGCATTTCACCCAGCAACATGCGGATAAATTCCGACTGCCCCTGGCCGTCCAGGCCGCCGATGCCTACAATCTCGCCGCGATAGGCGCGCAGGCTGATATCGCGTACCTTGGGGCTGAGTTTGAGATCGCGCACATCCAGGAGCACCTCGCGCTCCTCGCCCTCGGTTTGCGCGACGGCTGCGTGCGCGGCGACCTTTTCGGGGTACATCCCCGTCATATAAAACACAATCTGGTCAATGTCCGCCAATTCCTGGCCGGAAATTTTGCATACGCTTTCGCCGTTACGCATGATCACAGCGCTGTCGCACAGCTTCGCGACCTCCTTCATGCGGTGGGTGACATAAATAATGGCTGTGCCCTGCTTTCGCAGCTCCCGCAGGATGGAAAACAGCACTTCAATCTCATCCTGGTGCAGCGTGGCCGTGGTCTCGTCCAGCAAAAGCAGCCGCGGCTGCGCAAATACTGCCTTGGCAACTTCAAGCATGCTCTGCGTGGAGGGCATCAGCGTCTGCGCGTAGGCGTCCGGGTCGCACTTGATGTGGAAGCGCTCGAGGAGCTGCTCTACGTCCCGGCGATCCTTTTTGACGTCAATCGTGCCAAAGCGACCCACCGTCTCGCGGTTAAGTTTGATGTTGTCAAGCACATTCATGGTGGGAATCAGGCTCAAATCCTGAAACGCGGTGGCGATGCCCAGCTTCTTGGAATCCAGGGAATTGTGAATGCGCACTGCCTTTCCGTCGATGCGTATTTCGCCGCTGTCCGGCCGCACCAGCCCGGCGAGCACCTTGACCATCGTGGATTTTCCCGAGCCGTTTGCCCCCAGCAGCGCGCAGATTTCCCCCGGCGCGACGCTGACGCACGCGCCTTTGAGCGCCTGCACCGCATCAAAGGCCTTGGATATGTTGTGCATCTCAAACATGGGCATATCTCTCCGTTTCGCTTGGTCTGCGCGCAGGCAAGGCGCCTGCAATCCTGTATTCAAACACCGCCATGGAACATGGCGACGATTTTTGCTCGCTCAGTTTCGCGCCATGCGACGCGCTTCGGGGCCATCCCTGCCGACGGCTTTCGGCAGGGATGGCCAGATTGACTTCAGGAAACAAAGTAGCGTTCCTGGCACTCTTCATAGTCGTACCAGAAAGTGGCCTTGTTGTTGGTGCCCAGCGCCATCATATAGTCGCGATAGTCCTCCTGGTTTTCATAGGAAAACTGGAACGTTGAGGCGATGTAGATGGAGTTGTAGTCGGGATTGCCATAGATATCGTCGCGCAGTTCGCCGCCGCTGAGCAGACCCAGGCCGATGTTGAGCGCGATAGCGCCCACGCCAGGCGTGTTGCTGATGAACAGATAGGGCATGACTTCCTCGTCCTGGTTGATGGTAAGCATGTTCTGCGCCCAGCCGGTGTGGTCGTCCAGGGCGATGGCCTTGGGATAGTCCGCGCCCGCCTCGTCCAGGGCATTGAAAATGAAGAACGCCTGGTTCGAGCACAGGATGCCGTCATACTCGACGCCGGAGTTGATAATCTCGGTCATCAGCTGCTGCGCAAGCGCCGCGTTCCAGTTGTGGTTGACGCGCTTAACTACTTCGAGGTTGTACTCCTCAATGACATCATTGAAAGCCTGCTCGCGCTGCTCGTTGGCGGCGTTGCCATCCGTGGCGTCAAAGACGACGATTTTTGCGCCCTCGCCCAGTTCTTCGGCCAGCCACTTCGCGCCGTCATACGCCCATTGATACTGATCCAGGCAGACGTTGATAATCTCGTCGGAGTAGTACTCGCAGTCGCAGTTGAGCCAGTAGATGCCCGCGTCTCTGGCTTTCTCGATGATCGGGTCGAGTCCTGTGGGAGCCACGGGGTCAATCAGGATGATGTCATAGCCCTCGTTGATGCTCTGCTCGAGCATCTGGCTTTCGAGAGAGGGGTCGTTGTTGGCCACAAACGACGAGTAGGACACATCAAAGCCATACTCGGCCGCGGCCTCAGCCGCATCCTGAATGTCCAGCTCGTACTGAACGCGGTAGGCGTTGCCTTCCACTACCGCGTTGTGGGAGGCGACGCGCACAGAGGTCGATTCGGCGCCGGCAACGCTGCAGAGTATAAGCGCGCAAGCCAGCAGGGTTACAAGCATCTTCTTCATTGGGGTTCCTCCTTTTTTTCTAAGCATTTCCGCTTGAAGTACATCCTCAGGCCTGCGCAATCAAATCACGGAAGTACCGCTGCGCCAGGCGCACCTGATTGTCTACATAATCAAATCCAAGCACCTTTCCGTCATAAAAAGGCATGTGGCAGAATTCGTAGTTGATATAGCCCTGATATCCCACTTGCTTGAGCGCGCGAATGAAGGCGCGATAGTTGGGATAAATGGGATTGCTTGTCTCGTAGGGGAACATGACGACCTGGCCGTTTTCCTCGCGCAGCTCGCCGTTGGCGTGGGTAATCATCTGTTTGTCGCCAACCTCGCGCACCGCGCGGGTAAGATATTCGTCGCTCTGCGTGCGCTCGCTCAGCCCGCAATTGGGTGCGTCCAGGCAGCACTTGAAGTTGGGCGAGTCCACCCAGCGAACAAAGTCCAGCATATCGTTATAGCTGCGAATTACTGGCTCATGATTTTGCAATGCCAATATAATCCCCGCCTCCTGCGCCCACTTGGCGCACTCGCGGAAGCACTGCGTAACGCGAATGCGGATTTCATAATCGAGGCTTCCATAGAAGTGATGCATTTTGCGCGTTTCTTCATAAGTAGCAATGCCATTGCGATAGGTGACGCCTGGCCAGGCTGCAAACAGCCGCAGAACCGGCGCGCCCAATTGACGCGCGACGCGTATCTGCTCCTTGACCATGAGCAACTCGTTTTCCATCTGCTCTGCCACGGGCGAGGCGAAGTTGTTGTTGGCCGCCACGCCGCAGATTTCAATTCCCTTGGAACGCGCGTAGTCGCGAATCTGCCCACAGCGCGCCTCGTCCAGGTCGATGGGCGAGCCGTGCGGTCGCTTGAGGTCGATCTCCACGCCGTCATAGCCATACAGCGCCGCCCGGTCGATCACTTCCTCGACTGTCAACGCCGGCTTGTCGGCATACCAGGTACCCGAATACGAAATCGAATACAGCCCTACCTTCATGCTTTTGTCCCTCCAGTTTGTCTGCGTATCTTTACCAGGTCTGCGCGATCTCCCCGCCCGTTTCCAGCGCCTCAATCGCCTGCATGAATACGTCGGCATAGTTTCGACGCATCGCAAATTCTGCTACCGAATTGACAGACACCAACAACGTACGCGCGTCCATTGCGTACATCTCCAGGACGTCGTCTGCCTTTTGCTCGTCTTTATAGCGATAGCGCAGCGTCAGCACCGGTTCACCCTGCGGCTGCGCAATTCCCATATAGTCGCCGTTGCTGGCGGCGCTGACGGCCAACGTGTAAAACGAACGAAACCGCGTAAGGTCGATCGCCTTGCCCTCACAGTAAATTTCCGGCTGCGCGGCGCTGCCGCCGATTTCGTAGACGCGCTCAAGCCCGTCAATCTCTACGCAGAGCGCGCGCAAATCCGTCATCAAAGGCGAGACAAACCAGCGCATCACCAACTGCTCGTACTGGGCGCTTGCAAACGCCGGCCGCGGCGCGCGATAGACCACGCCGCTGTCATTTGCTGTGATCAAGGCGTTCTCTCCATCCTCAAAGACCACGCGCAGAACCCAGCGCTCCTCGGGCGTATCCGGCTCTTCGCCATTGCGCATGAAAAACTCCGCCGCCGCATCCGGCTGGTCAAATCCCATCTGCGCGAGCCCCGCTTCGTCCAGCCCGTAGGCGACTACCTCGGTGGCGCAGAGGTTAAACAGAGCGTCAAAAATCTCCTGTCCATAGGTGCGATCCATTTCGTGTACGATACCCGGCCCGTCGACCAAGTGGGTCACAGCGCCAAAGGAGAGCATTTCCAAGCGCGTCTCTTCGTCGGGATTGGCGCAGGAGCGAATGGATATCTCTCCCTGCGGCGTATAAAGGCGTGCGTCCGTTACCGCCGAAAGCGAAGTTTGTGTGCGGCAAGCAGGCGTAATTTGCAGGGAAATGTAATCCTCGGGCGAAAGCAACAGCCGCTCGGCGATATCCTGGCTGAGTAGGTATATCTCCGTCTCGTCGTCAAAACGGCAGTAGTAGTCGCCGCTGACGCTTTCACGCTTCCCCAGCCGCACGCGAAGGCTTTGCCCAGAGGCGTAGAGAATCGTCGCATCCACATTTGGCTCTTCCAGGCCGTAGAGCGCCGCGTCCACATCGGCGTTGATGCTCTGTCCTACCGCAAACGACGCGAGCGCTTCCATTGTCAGTGCCGTCAACTCGTCCGCGGCCAGTCCCTCGGGCAACACATCCACGCCCTGCGAGGCGAGGACATATTCCCCCTCCGCATTGCTTATGCGCACCTGCTCGACCGCGCCAAAACCCAGCGTGCGCCCTTGCGGCTGCGCTGCTTGCTGTTTTTGCTCGCCCTGACGCAAAAGCAGCCATCCCGCCGCCGCTACGACCACCAATGCCGCAGCCGTAAAAATCAGCCTTCGAACCTGTCTGGTCATTACAGCCGTCTCCTTCGCAGGAAGAATGTCAACCCCGCCGCAATCAGCGCCAGCGGCAACACAATCGCCAACGCTATACCCAGCGTATTGGCAGTTGCGGAGGGAATGTAGACGCGCTCGTCGCTGATCTGCTTGCTTACGAAGTTGGGCAGGCTCGCCCCCTGCGTCGTCGGCGAAAGCAGCGTTGACAAAAAGCGGCGGTTGAGGAAGGCGTTACCCTCAAGAATTGTACTGTCCAAAAGCGAGGCCGAACCGCTGACATAAATGCGCGAGGCCTTTGCGCCGTCAGGTGCCAAAGAGGCGCACACCAGCGCCGGAATCGGCCCGCGGCGCTGAGCGTCCGCAGCGGAAAAGTCCTGGGACGCGTCGGAGGGACGAACGCCGCTTGTCTCGGAAAATGAGAGAATCGTCTGGGTGCTGTAACTTTCCTGGAAGGCAAAGCGCACCGTCAGCGGGCGCGCCATCGGCGCGACGATGGGCATGCTTTCCTGCGCAAGTTCTCCGGCAAGCGCCTCGTCGTCGATCTCCACTGTGGCGAAGAAGGGCTGGTTCTGACTGGTGCGCTCGGCAGAAGTTTCAAACACCGCGCCGTCATCCACGCTCACGCCCCATTCGCGCAAGAAGTTCTCCAGGTTGGGAAGCTCCGGCTGCGAAACGTCGGCGGCGTAAAACAGCGTGCGGCCATACTCGCCGCCGTTGACCAGCCATGCCTCCAGCGCGGAAACCTGTTCCTGCGTGAAGTCGCTCATAGGCGCGACCAAAATCAGCATGTCGCACGCTGCGTCCACGTTGCCCAACGCCAGGGAACCCTCGCTCACTGCAAAGCCGTTGGCCCTCAAAAGTTCCGTGAACGCCTCGACCGGCTGCGCGTCGTTGTCTACCAGCACTGTCGCATGCGCGCGCACCGGATTGAGTACGCCAGCGATCGCCGCGGCAAGCTGCGCTTCACCCACGGCGCTGACCTGGATTTCATTGGCTGCGGAATAGCTGTATTCGAACAGGTCGCTGGTTTCCAGCGCCACCGCCCTGCCTTCGCACTCGACCACAATGCCGTTTTGCGCGAGCTGTATCTCGGGATAGCGCGCAGCAAAAGTAGGATCGGCGGCAAAATCGACGTAAGTGAGTTCTATATCTGCGTAGAGAGGATACTGGGCAAGCAGCGTGGCGGCGTAAGTGGTGTAGGTCGAGGCGCGCGCATATTCCTCCTCGTCGGCCAGTACGTAGATATGAATTTTCTTGTCCAGCGAGGAGAGAAAACTGCGGCTTTCCTCGGAAAGCTCATAGCGGGCATTGGCCGTCAGATCCAGTCGCAAAGGGTACCGCCGCGCGAGCGCCGCCACCGCTACGTTGATTGCTATGACCAACAGAATCGCCAGCAGCACCTGCAAAACGTGCAGACGGCGCGCGAGGGCAAAGGCGTTGCGTCTTTTCATCTCAGCTCCACCTCCTGCGCTCCATCCGCGCTGTCGTCAGGTAGAGAAACAGTCCTGCAATGCTTAGAAAGAATATCACGTTTTCCAATGCGAACACGCCATAGGTGAACGGCGCATAGCGGGAGGCGAAATTCAAATAGCCGCACAGGGCCTTGAGAACGGCGTTATCCAGAATCGGCGCCAGCGTATCCAGCAGAATTACCAACAGACTTACCGAAAAACCGCTTACTGCCGCGATTAACTGGCTTTCGGTCAACGACGAGAGAAACAGGCAGATCGCCACCAGCGCCGCGCCAAAGAGTACCAGACCTGCGTAACTCCCCAGCGTCAATTTCCAGTTCACGCGCGCAAACGCGTCAAGAACCGCCGCGTCCAGCAGCGTCACCCCAGCCGCGAGCGCAAACACAGCCATTGCCGCCAGATATTTGCCCAGGATGATTCCCATACCGCTGACAGGAGAAGTGAGCAAGAGCTGATCGGTCTTCTGGCGCCGCTCCTCGCTAAGCAGGCGCATCGTCAGGATGGGAATGAGAAAAAGTTCCACCGAAAATAGCGCCGAAAACAGGCTGTCGAGACTGGCCGCCCCGCCAAAAAGGTTGTAGGCATAGAAGTACAGTCCGGCAAACAGACACGTCGCGCCCACAAACACATAGCCCAGCGGCGCCTTGAAATAAGCGCGGATTTCCCGCAGAAAGATCGCGCTCATCCCGTCCCTCCCTTCGCGTCGCTTTCAACCAGGCGCAAAAAGACTTCCTCGAGCGATAACTCGCTTCCGTATGTGCATAAAAGCGGCAGCCCAGCGCGCGCCAACGCCTCAAACACATCCACACGCACGTCGCGCTCCTGCGCGCCTTCGACAACAAAATCCACTGTGCCCAGCTCTCTATGGCCCGCGCATGTAACCGACGCCACGGCTTCAATGCTCTCCAGAGCGGCGCGCACGGCCTGTTCTTCGCCCAATACGCGCACCGCAACGCGGCGTTTGCCATGCATAATCTCGGCCAGGTGTCCGGGCGTGTCGTCCGCGATCAGGCGACCGCGGTTGAGTACCAACACCCGACCGCACACCGCCTGCACCTCTGAGAGGATGTGCGAGGACAAAATCACCGTGGTGTCCTGAGCCACTTCGCGAATCAGGGCGCGCATTTCCACGACCTGCGTCGGGTCAAGCCCGACGCTGGGCTCATCCAAAATCAGCACTTTGGGGCGGGGCAGAATCGCCTGCGCGATGCCCACACGCTGGCGGTAGCCCTTGGACAGGTTGCGAATGAGCCGACCGCGCACCTCAAAAATGCCGGTCATATGCATGACCCTTTCCATGTTTGCCGCGCAGTCTCCGCGCCGGCCATAGAGCCGGTGGACAAAACGCAGTTGCTCCGTCACCGTCATCTCGCCATACAGCGGCGGCTGTTCGGGCAGATAGCCCACCAGCGCCCGCACCGCGCGCGCCTGCTCGAGTATGTCCAGCCCCGCAATGCGCACCGCTCCGGAAGTTGCGCCGATATAGCCGGCAAGGATGTTCATGGTCGTGCTCTTGCCTGCGCCGTTGAGCCCCAACAGCCCGACGATTTCGCCCTCGCCAACGGAAAAGCTGACGTCCTCAAGCGCGGTCTTGTCGCCATATTTTTTGCTCAGGCCCGATACTTCGATCATGCGGACGCCTCCTTTCCCACTTTCTCTTGTTCTTGCATGTAATTTAACTATAGCGCAAACCTTGACCCCACACAAGTATTAATATTATCCAATCGCGCGGTGATAATTACACGATTTTAACCCAAAAATCGCCGGATCCAACCGCTCCGCGCGTCTAAAAGCCGTTGAGGAAGCGATCCACCACGAGCTGGCGAAATTGCCTGGAAAGCGAGACGAAATAGGCCGTAAATCCCGTCACCCGCACCACCAAGTCCGGATATAACGCAGGGTTTTTGTGTGCGGCCAGGAGTTTCTCGCCATCGAGCACGTTGATGTTGACCAGCGTACCTCCCAGGCGGAAATGCTGCAAAATCAGTTGCAAAATGCGTTCAATGCCGCCTTCCTCCTCGGAAATCCTGGGGTCGAACTCCAGTTGCAAAGGCGCGGTATTGCCCAGGCTGAGTTGTACCGAAGCGATGCCTGTGGATTGCGCAGTGACGGCTCCGTCTTTGCGAAATCCTGGAACCGGGTTGGCGCCGTGGGAAATCGGCGTATGAGCGTGGCGGCCGTTGGGCGTGGCATCTACGCGCTGGCCGTAGAGAATCGTGCGCGACCAGGAGAACCAGCCCGGCACCAGCTGGCTGCCCTCCGGCATGGGCTGGTTGTGCACCAGTTGCCTAAAGCACTCCGTCACGCGCCGCGCCCAGCGATCGCCCAGACTTCCACCCTGACAGTACCGCTCGGAGGCGGCCAGCATTTGCCGCAGCCGCTCTCCCTGGATGCCGGCAAAGTCCTCGTGCAGCGCCTGATGTACCTCTTCCCAGCCAACGAGCCGTTCGCGCTCCACACGCTGTTCCAGCGCGGCAAACGAATCCGCTACTACGGCCAGGCCCGCGCCGTCTACGCCGATGGTGTGCAGCTGGGCGCAGCGCGAGATATCCGTGCCGCTTTCTATGCTTCCATGGGTGAGCAGGTTGATCAGCAACTCCGGCTGCACTTGCTCGATATGCGCAAGGCGCAGCGCCACGCCGCGCGCGGTCACGTCCACAGCGCGCTCAAGGTGCCTGCGAAAGTAATCCATGAGCAGTTGTGTCGAAGGCTGGCTGTGGCTGTCCATCATATCGTGGAAGGCCACGTCAAAGACGCGGGCGATGTTGATTTTGACCGTGTCGTTGATGCAGTATTCGCGCCCGGGCACGCACAGCCAGTTACACCCCGAGGCGACGCGCTCGCGGGCAAGGCGCTTGTCCACGCCGCGATTTTGCAAAAAGCCCTTGACCAGCGCATCGTCGCCGCAAAAACGCGGCCAGGCGCAGCGGTCACGGAACAAATACGTCACTGCCGTGCGCAAAAACTCGCGCGAGACGTTTTCATGCACGCGCACCGTCAGGTTCGCCGTGCCGCGCAGCCAGTGCGCCGCCTCAAGAATCAAATACGACAGGCGGCAGGTCTGGTCCCGGTCAAAGGCGTCCACCCCTGCAATCTGATAGTAGCGCGTGTCGATTAAAAGCAGGTTTGCCAGGATAAAGGTCGCCTTCTCGTCGTCGAGTGTCCCCGCGGCCACATCGTGCTCGTAATACGGCGTGAGCACCACGTCGAGCTGATAGCCAGCGCCGTCACGGTTATAAGCGCGCGAGACATTGGCAAAATATGCCGTCCACTGGCAGGCCTCCAAAAACGTCTCCGGCGGATGCGAAACAATGTTTTCATTGGCGACGAGCATCTGGTGCAAGCTGTCGCGAATCTCCGGCCGGTCCTCGACGGCCAACAGGGCCTTGATCTTTTCGATGTGACGGCCGATGAAGCGCTGAATCGCCAACAGCACCCGCTCCTCGGCATCGTAATATTCGGAGCGGTCGGGGTTAAGGCAACGATAAAAGCGCACCTTTTCCAAAAGTCCCCCAAATCCCAGCCGCAACCCGATACGGAAGTCCGGCGTGCAGTGCGCCTCGTTGTCCAGGCCGCTTGTGATGTCGTAGAACTCTTGCAGGGGTTTGAGGTCGTCATAGGGAAAGCGCACCTCATCCCAGCGCGTGTCGGCGCGGTAATCGGTCAACAACTTGCTCCAACGTCCGCACAGCATCTCCAGTGGATCGACGTAAATTGGATAGGCGTCCAGCATCCCTTCCAACGCCCGTGAAAGACCGTCGTAGCCATAGATGCCTCCGTTGGGGCTGTTGGGCTGGGGGCGGAAACAAAACTCCGGCGGCACCGGTATGTTTCCGTAGTCATCTTCGTCGGTATACCCCTTCTGTTCCCGCTTGGCAAAGGTGTGCTTCTGCTTGGTCTTGCGCAGGCTCTCCATGCGCTGTCGGTATGTCCATTCCGCCATGCGTCTACCCTTCCTTCCGAAAAGCCTCCAGTCTCACGCCGTTAATGACCACAGGAATGCCGATGGCCTGCGCCGTTTCGGCCAAGGAAAGCATCGTCTCGCGCGTAGGTCTATCAAATTCACATATCTCGCGGCCCAGTGCCCGCGCCTTGTCAAGCCCCAGCGGATGATAGCTGAGCAATTCGTAATAGCGCAGGTTGGAAAGCCCGCGGGCAAAGGCGGCGATTTCGCCGATCTCTTTGTTGGTGGCGTTGACGCCGGGTACGACCGGCGTGCGCAGAATCAGTGGCACGCCGGTCTCCTGCGTGCGGACAAGATTTTCGCACACCAGGCGATTGCCCAGCCCTGTATAACGGCAGTGCAACGCCTCGTCCCAGACCTTCAGGTCGGCCATCAGCAGCGATAATCGCTCCACAACCGGTCGCGCGACTTCCCAATCCACTGAAAGATTACTCTCCATCGCGCAGCCAATGCCCTCCCCACGGCATCGCTCGATCAGCGCCAAAGCAAATTGCGCCTGGCACAGCGGTTCGCCGCCCGAAAGCGTCACGCCGCCCTCTTCGCCGTAATAGGGGCGGTCTTCTTCGATCTGTGCAAATACGTCCTCTACGGACATCTCCCGTCCGCAGACGACCTGCGCCCCCGAAAAACAGCCCTCCTCGCAATACCCGCAGCCGATGCACTTTTCAGGATAGCGAAGAATCTGCCGTTGAAAGGAGATCGTCTCCGGATTGTGGCACCATGCGCAACGCATTTGGCACCCCTTGAAAAACACCGTTGTGCGAAATCCCGGGCCATCGTGCACGCTGCTGCGCTGGATGTCAGCAATCATCGCCGTGCGTTTCATCCCATGTTCCCCCAAACCGCGTTGTCAACCAGTTCGGTTTTTCCGCTGCGCACCGAACGCAGTCCCGCGTCGAGAATCGCCATCGAACGAAGGTTGTTTTCCAGCCGCGTGATCGGCGGCATCTCCCGCCCATGCAGGCGATAGGCCGCAAATGCGCAGGCGATATTGCGCAGGGCCGGGTCGGGCGCGATGTCGGGAAGGTACTCGACGTTTCCGTACAGGTCGGTCAGATATACTGCCACTTGCGCGCCGCGCCGCTCACAGGCGATAACTCCGCCGCGGCAGAAGATTTCCGGTCCCGGCGCGATCGCTGCCGCCGGCGTCGTCCAAGTGCCTTCTACGACCGCGACGCTTTTGGGAAAGCGCAAAAGCATTATACCGTTGTCCTCCACGTCGCTCCAGTCATGCGCAAAATTGCCGCACATGGCCGACACGGCCTGGCACTCGCTCCCGGTCAACCACACGCTCATCATGCTGCCATAGCAGCACATATCCAGAAACGCGCCGCCGCCGTGGTCCTTCTGGTACCACCAGGTCCGCGATTTTTGCGCCGGGGCCATCTCTTCGGCCTTTTTCCCATCCGTTCCCCGGTGCAGCGCGCCCGGGCCGAGCGGGCCCGTCTGCCCCGCAAGATAGCGCACCTTGATCAGCGGTCCCATACGGCCGGAATCCAGCACGTCCTTCATCCGGTAGAGCCACTCGCGCCAGGCGATTGGCCAGTTAACAAACACTTCGACGCCTCTCTCACGCGCCAGGCGCGCTATCTTAAGCGCCCCGGCCAAGTCGCAAGCCATGGGTTTTTCCACGCACACGCTCACCCCGCGCTCAATGCAGGCGTGCGCCACCTCCACGTGCATGCAGTTCTCGGTGGTGATCAGCGCCAAATCCGGCCGTACCTGCTCAAGCATATCCTGGTAATCGTCATAGACGTTCGCGCCGTAACGGCGCACAAACTCCAAATTCCACCTGCGCGTATAAGGCCCGTCGCACTCCAGATCCGGGGCGTCGGCCGGCGCCACGTCTGCCACGCCTGCCAATTCCATCTCCTCGCAGTCGTTTACGTACTTGCACACCTCCAAAATGTGTACATGCGCGGCTCCGATCACCACGGCCCGGAGCGGTCTTCCCATGGCTCATCCTCCTTTCAGGCCGGCGATTGCGTCAGTTCGTCAAAACGCACCTCGCGTCCCAACTGTGCCGAGCGATAGAAGGCGTCAATAATCGCCGAGACGTTGAGCGTCTCCTCTGGCCGAATCATTGGCTCCTCCAACCCCAGAAGGGCGTTGACGTAGTTTTCAATCAGGCGCCAGTGACCGTTAAAGGTTTTGTCGGCATACTTGCGCTCGTCGTTAAAGCGGCGGGGCAGTATATCCGCCTGGTAGCGGTCATAGGTCGAAAGCAGCCTGAATTCAGGCAAAAGGAGCCCTGCACGCTCGCCCACCACGCTGATGGCGTTGCTCACGGGCAGGTTGACCGCCCAGGCAACCTTGAAGTTGAGCATGGCGTCGTTTTCAAACCGAATGCTGCCGGCGGCAAACTCCTCGGTTTCGAACTGGTCGGGCGTATAGCTGCAACGACCGCCGAAGCGTCCAAGCGGCGCGCCGGCTTCGCTTAAACTGGTGACCAGATTCTCTCCCTTGCGGGTGAGCACACTGCTCATCGCTCCGGAAACGCTCTTCATCTTCGGATTGCCCATGATCCACACCACCGCGTCGAGCACATGCACGCCTATGTCACAAAACGCGCCGCCGCCATTGATGTCCTTGCGGTGAAAATTGCCCCAGGTTGGCACGCCGCGACGGCGAATGCGGCTGACTTCGGCAAAGTAGACGTTGCCGAGGCAGCCGTGCTCAGCCAGTTCCCGCGCATCCAAATATTCCGGCGTAAAGCGCGAAGATTGGCACGTTACCAGCATCCTGCCCTGTCGCGCCGCGGTATCAAACAGTTCCTTGGCATCGGTATAGCGAAATGCCAACGGCTTTTCGCACAGGACGTTGGCGCCGCTTTCCAGCGCCAGGAGCGACATCGCCTTGTGCGCGGCGTTGGATGTGCATACGCTGACCAAATCAGGCTTTTCCCTTTCCAGCATTTCCGCAGCATCGGTATACCAAGAGGGGATTTCCCAGCGCTGCGCCGTGGCGCGTGCGGTCGGCTCGTAAATATCGCACACGGCGACGATCTCAACCTTGTCCGCCAGGTTGCGATAAGCGGGTATGTGGGCGGCATTGCTGATCATACCGCCGCTAATGAACGCAACTTTCAATTTCCCCTTCGCCATGCGTCTTTTCCTCCCTTATGCTTGCTCCGTCCTCATAGCCGCACCGGCGCTTTGGCCTTGAGCGAGCGATACGCCGCCTCCGCCACAAGCGCACAGTCGCGGCCATCCTCTCCGGTGATGCCAAAAGGCCTGCCCTCCTGATAGCACTGAATCAAATCGTCGATCATCATCTGGTCCTTGTCCTCGGCGTAGTAGCTGTAAATACGCTCGCCGGGGGCGTATACCTCGTTGTTGGGAGAAAAATAGTCCACATATATATTGCCTTTGGTGCCGACCAGCCGCAGCGTCAGGTCCCGCCCATAGGGGAAGTGCCTTGTGCGCGACCAACTCGCGTCCAGGGTTACCAGCACGCCCCCTGGATAGCGCATGTTTATCACCGCGCAGTCTTCCACGTCCATGGAAAACAGGTTGTGGCCCTCAAGCGCCCAGACCTCCTCGGGCAACGCGCCTACAAGGCAATTCATCAGGTCGGCCACGTGTACCGTATGATCGATGATACAGCCGCCGCCCGACTCCTCCCGCTGGACAAACCATCCGCCCGGCATCGTTCCTTTGTTGCTGGCAAACACCGCGACAAGCCGCCCAATCCTGCCTTCGCGCACTGCGTTTGCTGCCTCCCGATAGGCGTGAATGTAGCGGTTGCACATTGCCGTCATCAGCCGCACACCCCGCCGCCGGCAGTGGTCAATCATATCCTGGGCGTCCATGCCTCCCACTCCCAGCGGTTTTTCACACAGCACGTCCACACCAGCGTCGGCGGCCATTTTCACCCAGCGGGCATGACGCATGTTCTGGGCGCACACCAGCGCCACGTCCGGTTTTTCCTCCTCCAGAAGCTTCCGCGCATCGCAAAAACGCTTGACTCCTTGCTCTTGCGCAAACGCCTGTGCGCGCTCGGCATCTTCATCATAAAAACCGACGATCTCCGCGCCAGGATTATGCCGTAGACAACGCACATAGGTCGGCGTGTGTACATGCGCCACGCTCAGGATACAGACCCTGATCTTACGCATCGGTCACAGCCTCCTCTCCAAGCGCGCGTTCAACGACCTGCGCGACGGCGCGCGCTTCTTCGTCCAAGCCCGGCGCTTGTTCCGCAAGCAAGCCAGGAAGCGCCCGC
Source organism: uncultured Clostridia bacterium (assembly GCA_904420265.1). GTDB lineage: Bacteria > Bacillota > Clostridia > Christensenellales > Aristaeellaceae > Pullichristensenella. The sequence continues at coordinate 10,844 of CAJFUU010000191.1, read as the reverse complement.
AGCGCCGCGCGCAGCGGACATACCCCTGTGCCCAGCAGCGCAAAACGCTCCGCCGGGGCGTCGCCCGAAGCATTGCTATAGCGAACCCAACGCGCCCTGCATGCGTCGTGGCAAAGGTTGCCCTGCGAGCCGCTCAGTTCATAGATCATGTCCCAACCGCGCTGTGCCGGCGAACACACGGCCTGCAAATTCAAAAGTTCACCGCCTGCAAAGCGCGCTGTGAGCGTTGCGCAGCGCGTCTGCTCTTCTTGCGCGAGATAGATGCGCGCCGTCTGCGGCATTCCAAACCAACCCGTGACCACGCCCAACCCCTCGGCCAGGGGATACAGCGCGTTCTGCTTCGCACATGGCCAAGCGCGCAGAAAGTCAACCATGCCGATTCTACCCATGTTTCCCCGTGCAAGCATGCGTGCAACATCGCGCACATCGCTCAAATAGCGTTCCAGGAATAGCACTCGCAGCTTGCGGCCATAGTCGGAGAACGCAGCGTCCAGGCGGAGAAGCGCCGCACTACACGCCGCCATCCAGCCAGGCAGGACGACATCCGCCCCGTCGCGCGCCAATGCTGTCGCGCGCGATTCAAGTTCCTCGGCCTCGCAGCACAAAAATGCGGTCTGTCCTTGTCCCGCCGTCTCGCCACGCCGCAGCCCCTCGGCCTCTCCGACGAGAAACAACTCCTGCGCCGGCGCGCAGTTCCCAACGAGCACCACTTCCATCGCCTCTCCTCCTTCAGCGCTTGATAAATATCGGGGAGACATACGCGGCATCCCCATCAAACTGACGAACTTCCATGTGATAGAATCCCGCGCCGTCGTCCGGAAAATGCAGCGCGCCCTCAATGGCGTATTTCCCGCAGGGCACGGCCGTGTGTATCTTGAACGCCTGCGAATTGTAGGGCATGACCTGTTCCGACAAGCCGTTTTGCAAAAGCTGCGCAATTGTAGCCTCTACGCGGCGGCCATTAATTTCATAGAGTACGCGCGTGGACGGCATACCTTCCACTTCGCAGATCATCAGCGCCGTGGACGGGCTGAGGGTGGAATTGTTGCGGAATGTCTCGCAGAAGAAGTGTGCCTCCTGCCCCTCCATTTCCACCGGCGTAAAACGCGGGCGGTTAATCTCCTCGCCGCCCTGCATGCGCTGCGTTGGCGAAATCACGCTCCTGCCGCGCACGCCAATCTCGCTGCCGCATAGCCGGCCGCCGTCCACGCGCAGGCGCACATGCCAAGGGTAGCTTTCTTCGCCATTGTCGCCCCATCCCAGTTCCAGGCGCAACTTGTAACGCCCGCCGCGCGCGGGGAGTTTCCAGCCATCGACAATATGCATCGGCTCAAGGTTGCGGAAAATCACCATGCGGTCGATTGCAGCGCTGGCCTCCACAGCGTAGGCCAGGTCGTAGCTGTCCCTTGCGGCAATCTCTTCGCCCATGATGGCGTCATTGAGGGAAAAAGAGCACCGGATGCGGCTACCCGTTACAGCATAACAATTGCGCCTTTTCAACGCGTCAAAGATATCCTCGCGCGTGTTGGCGCGCGCCAGTACCGCAACCTTGCCATCGCCAAAAGAACCGGGAAAGCCCGCATGGTGGTCGGTCGAGCCCACAAAGCCAAAGCGTTTGCCCTGACGCAGCCCGGAAAAAGCCGTGTTGCGCGAATCCAGCGGCCCCATGTCGTGGTAATAGGGAAAGCCGCTGTTTTCGTGCATGGCGCAGCCATGTTTGGAAACGACCTCCACCACAGGGGTAATCTTTTCATCAAACGCCTCCCAGTCAATGCCGCGATAGCCGGGCGTATAGCCGATGTGGTGCGGCACGGCAATCGCGCGGGCAGCGTTGGCCAGAATTACCTCTCGCGGCGTGTCGCGCCGGGCGATTTCCAGGGTGGAATCGGGCGAAACAAAGTGGTGATCGCCATAGCGGCTGGAGTGCATCTCAAAGCTGAACAGCGTTGAAAACGCACCTGGATTGTCGGCGTCATCAATTGCCTGGCGAACCGCCTTCCAATTGCGCGCAATCTTGGCAAATCCCTCTTCGTGAAAGTCGACCAGAAATTCTGTGCGCGGTTCCCGCGGGGGAATGTCCGGCCAGAAGGCATGCGGCGTAACGCTAACAAAGTCCAGATGTCTGCGGGCGACCTCCAGGGCATTGTCCAGACTGCCAAGGCCGTAAGTAATCGCGCAGTGATTGTGTATATCCCCCCACAGCAACTTCATTGCTTTCCCTCCACCGCATTTGTTAATTTCCACCATTTCTCCCCAGGGCGGACAATTTTGTGTTATAATAAATTTGTTATTATTATGCGCGTTTGCACTCACAAATGCAACCAATATATTGGTGAATGATACAACAATATTGTCAAAAGGAAGATTTCCATGAGCGACGCTTCTATCACAAACTTCTGGGCGGTCCATCGCATTGGTGACGAGGCGCGCCGGCCGCTTTTTTTAAACGAAACGCTGCCGCTTTCCGCAAGCGTGCCCTATCGCCTGACCACTCGCGGCGTTCTGGGCAACGACGATGTGCCTCTGCACTATGCGTCTACCCTGGAAATCGTATTGTATGAGAACGTAGTCGGCAGCGTGGTATGCGACGGCCGTCATCAGCATATCAGCGGCAACACCGTCGTCGTCGTGCCGCCGCTGTTGGTACATGGCGGCTGGGTCACGGGCGAAATGGGCGCGATTCACTGCCTGCAAATCTCGCTTGAGTCCATGCGCCACTATATCAATATTGACAATTTTCTGGCTGAAAACGGTCTGCAGCTTTGCAACGCGCCCATGATCATACCCGATTATAACGATATGCGCGCGCTTATGAATGTGCTTTTTGAAAATGACGACAACGTCTTTAAGCGCAATATTGCGATACTGAGCATCATCGAAATCATCGCGCGCCATATCGCTCCTTCGCACGGCGGCGTCGAGCGCCTCTCCAGTACCAAAGAGGAACTCAGAGCGCTCATTTCCTGGACGCATGAACACCACTCCAGCCGCATCACCCTGGATGCCGCCGCCGCAGTGGTGGGCTTTAGCAAGCACTATTTCTGCAAATGGTTCAAGCAGCAAACTGGGTTGAACTACATCCAATACGTCAAGCGCGTACGCATATACAGCGCCAGCAAACTGCTGATGATGGGCAAGCCCGTCTATGCGGCAGGATACGAAAGCGGCTTTGAGAATATGAGCTACTTCATCAAATGCTTTAAGGAAATACGCGGATGTACACCGCGCCACTTTGTTGACTCCCTGCGCAGGTAGTCCTGCAATGCAAAGCGCCCCGTTCCGCACACGGACGGGGCGCTTTGTCTCAGTATTCAGCATTCGCGGCACGGTTCCCTTCCGGTGGCGATCCAGGCACGAATGTCAAATACGGCGCACGCGCTTAAACCGCTCGTGCGGCGTCAGCAAAAGCGCTTGCTCTTGCAATACGCATCCACCGGCGCAATGTAAGAAATCATCCCTCACACCAGGCAGCCGCCGCAGGAAAGATGTATTCAGACGCGTTGCCGGGCGGTTACATCGCAAGCCCGATGCTGAAACTGCGTCCGGCTTGCAGCGTACGACGCATTCTTCGGTTTCGCATTCCGGAAGCGTACGGCATACAAAGCGCATCCGCGTTGCTGATGTTCTCAAGAAGATAGTCGTGGCCTGCCGGCGGAAAATATCTTGCCGAGGCTATTCTGCAATAACCGTATTTTTGACATGCCCTTCTGCATTTCGCGTCAAATCAATCCTTTGCCAATTTTTGGGGGTTGGAGCCGTCCAACCATGCATTTGCCGCCCTGGATGCGCGGTCTGCTTGCCTTGGCGGAGTCCTCAAACCTCTTGTTGCAGCAAGGCGCAGCGGTTAAATAGCCATAGCGTGGCCCGGTGCGGTTCGCCGCCGCAAGTCCATAACATTTTTGAAAAATCAGCAGAATATATTTATACTTGCCGGCTTGATTTCACCGGCGGCGCAATATATAATGTGAATGTAATAATTATAGCGTATATTACATATTGATTTGCAATTTATGGGCTATTTGTAAAAGGAAGTGCAATTATGATTACTACAAATGTGAAGTATAACACGGAAACCAAACTTCTGGGCATGCTGGGGTATCCGCTTGGACACAGCGTGACGTCCATTGTCCACAACGCTATGTATCAGTGGGGGAATATAAACGCGATATTTATTCCCATGGAAGTGGAGGACAAGCCCGGAAACCTTGACCGCTTTTTTGACGCCATTGATGTTTTTCATGTTCTGGGCTTCAGCGTGACCATGCCGTATAAAACGCGCCTGATTCCCTATATCGACGCTTGCCCTGAAGAGTGCCGCGTATTTGGATGCGTCAACAATGTGAAAATAGAAGAGGACGGCCGCAGAACCGGCGTTTCTTACGATGGCTATGGCATGGGCCAGGCCCTTGAGGAAGCTGGCTGCTCGATCAAAGGCAAGCAGGTATTGATTCTTGGCGCCGGGGGCATCAGCGGCATTACGGCGTATGAGTTCGTCAAAAGAGGCGCGGCGAAGGTTGTTATTCTCAACCGTACGGCGGAAAAGGCGGAAAAGGTCGCTCAGCAGTTGCATGATTATACGGGAATAGAAGCGGTGGCCGGCCCATTGACCAAAGAAGCCCTGGATCGCGCGGCGCCCGATTCGCAAATCGTCGCGCAGTGCACGTCGCTTGGCCTGAACGGGCACGCAGCGGATTTCGAATATCTGGGCTTTGTCGAAAAGCTGCCCAAGGACGCCGTTATAGAGGACGCCATTTTCAACCCGCTTCAAACGTCTATATTGAAAGCGGGAGCCGCCGCGGGCCTTACAACAATCAATGGCATCAGCATGCTGGCGAACCAGATGACCGCCATCATCGCGTTTTACTTCGGCATTGATCTTGGCGTCGGCGGCAAATACGAAGCCGCTTCCACAATTATTCGCGCCATGCGCGACCGCGCGCAAAAAACGCGCGCATAGCGGAGGAGACGAAGCATGAATCGGTTTACTTATTATGTTCCCACAAAGGTGGTATTTGGCAAAGGGACAAAGGACCAGGCCGGCCCGCTCTGCAAAGAGTGCGGCGCGCAGAAGGTATTGATTGTTTATGGCAGCGACCGGATTGTTGCCGACGGCCTTCTGGGAGAAATAGAAAGCAGCATTCTTGGCGAAGGTTTAAAGTGTTTGAGCATTGGCGGCGTCGTTCCAAATCCGCTTCTTTCAAAAGCGCTCGAAATCGCAGAGCGGGCAAGGGCGTTTGAGCCGGATTGCATTGTCGGCATCGGCGGCGGGAGCGTTTTGGATACCGCAAAAACCGTCGGCCTCATACTTGCAAACCCAGATGTGGATATTTGGGCGTTTTATCTTGGCAAAATCAAACTTACCCGGCGAATTCCCGTCGGAGCCATCACAACCATCAGCGCGGCCGGCAGCGAGATGAGCAACAACGCCGTGCTGACCAACGATTTGCAGGGCGGCCTGAAGATCAGCTCTGCCTCTGACCTCAACCGCTGTATTTGGGCGATTATGGACCCCGCGTTGACATATACCACGCCGAAATATCAAATTGCAAGCGGCGCGGCAGATATTTGGCTGCATACATCCGAGCGATATTTTATAGATAAGCAGTCCGAAGGAAACCATCTCACGGATGAAATTGCGGAGGGCGTTATGCGCAATATCATCAAGTGGGGGCCAATCGGGGTTTCCAATCCGGCGAACGAAGAGGCCATGTCGGAAATCATGTGGACGAGCAGTATTTCCCACAACTCGCTCACCGGGCTTGGCGCCGGCGCAAATTGGGGACGAGAGGGCGACTGGTCCTGCCATCAACTGGGCATGGCGCTCGGCGCGCTTTACAATGTGACGCATGGCCCATCCATGACGGCGATTTGGAAAAGCTGGGCCCTATACGGGTACAAAAATAACGTGGAAAGATTCTCCGGGTATGCGCGGCATGTGCTCGGCCTGTCTGGAAACGATGAAGAACTCGCGCTCCATGCAATCGACGCCACGGTGGAATGGTTCAGGGCGCTCGGCCTGCCCGTAAACCTGACAGAGCTGTTGCAGCGCGAAATCACAGACGATATGCTGCGCGATATGGCCCTTACGGCCTCTTACGGAAACAAGAGGAAATTTGGAAAACTCCGGGTTCTGGATTGCGAAGATATGTATAATATCTATAAGGGGGCAATCCGGTAAACGCCTCCTTAAACGCGCTCCATTTTGCCAAGACATGAGCCTTTCCCCTTTGACCCGGTTCAACGCCCGAGGGGATTCGCTTTACAAAGGAGGGAGAGACACATACGGCCGGCGGTGAAAAACTGTGCTGCTCTGATTCAGGAGAAGTTCAATAATATAGCAAAGATGTCACAGATTCGTCTGTTTGCAATCGTGGTGATGATTATTGTCGTGCCAATCACAATCATCACCGTTTTTTCCTCGAACCTTCTTATCAATCAGACCAGAAGCCGTTATGTATATACGCTGAGCGCCGAAACACAGCAGCTTGCAAGAATGCTGGATGCGGAAGTTGGAAGCCTGTTGTCCGTTGGCCGCATGATCATATCCGATAACAAGATAAAAACCGCGCTCAACGACTATCTGGACGGTTTGGCGGACTATGCGCAAACGTCCATCGCGCTGGACCAATACTTGCTCGACTATGAGAATACGTCTTTTCTGGCCTCGTCGTTGCTTCCCAAAATTGCCTTGATTACGAGCGAGAACGATATATTCGGCGACAGCCTCGCCGGCGGCGTGCTCGATCGCCCGGAATTCCTCGGCGAAATTCAAACGCTTTACGAAACCAATCAAAATATAAAGTGGACGAGCGATTCAGAGGCTTTTTTGCTCGATGAATACAAGCATTCAGATTGTTTGTATTTAATTCTTGCCATGCGCGACAGCAATACCTTCAAAACGGTTGCAACGGTGGTGTTGCAGCTGCGGGTAAGCGCGCTTTCCAGTTGTATACTGCCCAACATGTACGGCGATCAAACCGTCGTCATCGCAAACAGTTCCGGCCGCCCAATTGTCGTGCTTGACGATCTGGATATAGAAGACAGCCTGGAGCAATGGATAGACGCCGAAAACGTCGATATATACAAAGACCTGAGTTTGGAAAAGACCGTCGGCGGCATGAATTGCGTCGTGGCAGAATACTCCATTGCCAGGAGCAACTGGAACCTCATCACCATAACCAACATGGATAACATAAACGAACTGAAGCAAACGCACATCCAGAACCTGCTTCTGGCCGTGGTGATATGCCTGGTCATATCCTTCCTTCTGGCTTTCCGCTTTTCCAAACGGTTCATGCGGCCAGTGGTGGAACTCAACAATCACATGAAATTGGTGCGGGATGGAAATTTCAGCGTTCGTCTGAAGCCTTCTTCCAGGGATGAAATCGGGGAATTGACCTTACAGTTCAACGACATGCTGGATCATATCAACCACCTGATTGAATTGAATCAAAAAAAATCGGAGGAGAAGCGGGCGTCGGATATTCGATTTTTGCAGTCGCAGATCAACCCCCACTTTATCTATAATACGCTCACTTTGTTGCGCTACACGGTTTTAAGCTGCAACAAGGAACAGGCGGACGCGATCATATTGGCGTTCAACGGCATCCTGCGGTACGCGCTTTCCAGCAACGGACAATTCGTTACGCTCAACAGGGCATTGGAATGGGTGCGGGATTACCTTGTCATTGTAAACTGCTCTATGGAAAAACCCGTTGAAGTAATCTATGACCTCGAAGAGGGCACCGGCGATCTTCTGATCGTAAGAATGCTCATTCAGCCAATCGTTGAAAACGCCGTGTTCCATGGGCTGAAAAGATGTGCGACGGAGCCCAAATTGAGGATTGTTTCCCGCATAACCGGAAAGGACTTGATCATAACCATTTGGGACAACGGCCCGGGGTTTGACACGCAGAAATCAGGCGCGCCCAAAGAGGACTTTAACCAAAGAAGCATCGGTATTGACAACGTCAATCAGCGCATCAAACTCTACTATGGGGAGAAATACGGCGTATCGTACAGAAGCCTTCGAGAGGGGTTCCGCGAGGGCACGGAGGCGATCATCATTCTTCCAATCATAAAAAAGGAAGATGGGGAGGTTTTGATCAATGAACATACTGATTGTCGATGATGATATAACCATCCGGAACCTGCTCTCCATGTTGATCAAACAGATTGACGATTTCACGGGCACGGTTGCCGGCGCTTCAAGCGCAGATGAGGCAGAGGCGCTTTGCGATGAAAGGCCGGTGGACTTGGTCATTACCGATATCAAGATGCCAAACCGCAGCGGTTTGGAATTGATACGCCTGTTGCGCAAAAAGCATCCGGAAATACAAATCGCCTGCCTGAGCGCCTATGACGACTATGAATACATTCGCAAGGCCCTCAAACTTGGCGTGCTGGACTATATACTCAAATCAGAAATGAAATTGGAAGATATTATTTCGCTGCTGGACAAGGTCGAATCTTTTTCTTCCATTTCCTATAATGTCGTCCCTCCCAGGGACGAGGTGGACAATCTGCGGGAAATCAACACCCTGCTGGAATTGTATCTGGAGGGCGACGATGCGCAGGCGGAAGAGATTTGCATGCATATGGATTGCGATATGGCCGACCAAATTGCCGTAATCGCATTCTATCTGCAGCGGCAAGCGGTATCCATTGACGAATTGCTCATAGCGCAGAGAATCGCGGAAAAAACCCGCGAAGGCGAACAACGCTCCGGCCTCTCGTTTGTCGTCTATGAGGGAGAGCGAATTGTGATGCTCCTCAAGGACACCTCGGACAGTATCGAATCGCGCGAAAATGAAATGATGAAATTAAGCCTTCTCTACAAGCGAAATCTGGAGGAGTACAGCGATCAGAGCGTTGCCGTAAGCCTCTACGAAGTTGCGCAGAACGCCGGCCAGCTTCGGCAGACGATTATGAAGGTTACGGATATTTTGGACGCTTATGAGTATTACCCGAATTACGAGAAGGACAAGGTAAGCCTGAAAAGGCTGAATGAGGACGACGTGCGGGTATTGCAACAGCTCATGGAGGATTATGACGGCCACTTCGACCTGCAGGCCTCTGCAGACAGGTTTTTTGAACATATCCAGTGCTGGCACCAGGATTATATGGCCCCTAGAGAAGTGAAAAGCGCGGCGATGTGCGGGCTGTTTTATCTCATGGGACGCAACGATTCCTTTCAGACTACGCCGGAAAATCTGTTGAATTATAATTACTATGCCAAACACATACGCTATGCGCGCGATCAGCACAAACTGGAAGGGATTGTGCAAGACGCGCTGGAGAGCATGTTTTCCAAAAACTATGCGAAGGGCAGGCCCAGGAACGATTCCGTGCAGGCGGCGGTTGAATATATCAACGTCAATTACGATCACAAATTAACGCTTGACGACATCGCAAAGCATATATATTTAAACAGGACATATGTGAGCCAGCTTTTCAAAAAGCATATGAAGGTCAATTTTGCGGAGTATCTGGAAATGGTACGAATCAACAAGGCCAAGACGCTCCTGCTCGATACGCATATGCCAATTGTGGAAATCGCCGCCAGGGTGGGGTATTCCAACCAAAGCTACTTTACAAAGGTATTCAAGCGCAATACCGGCTTCAGTCCAAACGCCTTTCGAATGATTTCAAAAAAGTAGGGCGTATGCGCGCCCAGAATTGCAAGGGCAGGGGCGCCGCTTAAAGCCCCGTCTTGCAAGGCGCGGAGCGGATGAAATGGCAAACTTTACAGAATATGGCCCGTATTGTCGCGGCGGGCCAGGTCGCCTGCGCAACGGGCCCATGGCGCGCCTTTTGAAGCAATCTGCGCCCCTTGGCCGTTCGCCTGCCTCTGGATTGGAATTTTGCAGACGGCGACGCCAAACGCATAGCCTGCGGCAGAGCGCCGCAAGTTTCACGACAGATATGCAGGCATCCATGACCATCCCGCCGGTATATACGACGGCCCTCTTTTCGCCTTCCGGCGGGCACGGTTCGGCCTTTTTGCACAGGAAAGACACCCGGCGGGATGCATCCCATGCCATTATCCGAAATTCCATGAAGGCGGGGCGCGCTCCCGTAAACGCACCACAAAAAGCAACGCCCCGAAGATAAAAAGATGCGTCCAGATTTATCCCATAGATTTATCGGAACGCCGCGCACAGGGGATTTTGCCGGCACATCGCCTGGATGCACGGTGGGCTTGCGTTTTGTCGCTCCCCCGCGCCCGCCAGCAACGGGGCCTGAAACATGAAGCATCCGAGACATTGCCGCATCGGGAATTCGGTGGCGAAAATACGCGCATCCCCCCGGCCTGAAGGCGCGAGGCGCGAAGCGTCTGACGCCGTTAAAGCGGGTTTCAAAGAGGTCTGGACGCCAAAGCCCAAACCCGTAGCGGCGCCTGCGAGCGCACGGATATACAGCCGAAAACATCGGCCCGTTAGCGCCTTCCCCGGGGCGGGCCGGGTGCCGCAAGCAAAGGCGCGGCGGAACGACAGGTTTGCATTGGCGGCGCATACGCCCGAAAAATCAACGTTCTCACCGCCGGAGAAAGGGCCGGACATCATTCGGCCCGCAGCTTGTCAAAAGAGTGGCAAAACTGCTATTTCAAGCATTGCCTGGCGGAAGGGCTTCGGTTCTTTGCGAAATTGCCGGCCTTTTCGCCGGGGGAAGCGCCGTTTTCGAGGCCACATCTCCGATAATGACCGTTTTTTACTGCTTTCCTGCGGCCACAGGAACTCTGCGCGGCCTTCTTCCCCGGAAAGTTTTTTGTCAAGCTGACGGACGGGGGGTATCTCTCCCCGCCCGCCGCACCTCAAATTTTCAATTTGAGCCGCGGCCGTTTC
>CAJFUU010000190.1 GCA_904420265.1 uncultured Clostridia bacterium | reverse complement strand
GGACGCGCTCACGCTGGACGAAGTGCGGCGCGCCACGCAGTGCGCTGTGGAGGCGCAGGCGGATTTTGTCAAGACCTCCACGGGGTTTTTCACCGGCGGCAAGTCGCAGGGCGCCACCGTGGAAGTGATTCAGGCGATGATGGACGCCGCCAAGGGCCGCATTAAGATCAAGGGCGCCGGCGGCATTCGCACCCGCGAGCATTTTCTTGAACTGATAGATATGGGCATCGACCGCATGGGCATTGGTTTCCGCTCCACGCCGGTCGTGCTCGGCCTGCAATAGCGCGGCGAAGGAGGCGGATAATTATGCTTGCGAAGGCACAGAGCATCGCGCTGAAGAAGTTCGCCAACCGCATCCGCCGCGAGGCCATGATCAGCATGGGCGGTTGCGGCCTGGGCCACGTGGGCGGCAGCATGTCTTTGGCGGAGACGTTTTCCGCGCTTTACAACGGCATTATGCGCGTGCGTCCGGAAGAACCGGGCTGGCCCGAGCGCGATAAAATCGTCGTTTCCAAGGGCCATGCCGGCCCGATTATGTACGCCACATTGGCTGAAAAGGGCTTTTTCCCCAAGGAGTGGCTCGCTACGCTCAACCAGGGCGGCACGCGCCTGCCCAGCCACACCGACCGCCTGAAGACTCCGGGCGTGGATATGTCCACCGGCTCGCTGGGGCAGGGCGCCTCCACGGCCTGCGGCCTGGCGTTGGCCGACCGCATGCAGGGACGGGACGCGCGCACGTTTTTGATCCTCGGCGACGGCGAGTTGGACGAGGGCCAGGTGTGGGAGGCGATGCTGTTTATCGCCGACAAGAGCCTGGTTAACCTGGTGACCATTGTCGATTACAATAAAATGCAGGTGGACGGGCTTTGCAAAGACGTGTGCGATTTGGGCGACCTGTCCGCAAAGTTCGCCGCCTTTGGGCTGAAGCCGCGCTTTGTGGAGGACGGCAACGACGTATGCCAGGTATGGGAAGCGCTGCAACAGGCGGCCGCGGCCCGGGAACAGCCGGAATGCGTGATTCTCAACACCGTCAAGGGCAAAGACGCCGTCGGGTATGAAAACGACTACCTTTGCCACCACGCTCGCATTTCGCCCGAGCAACTGGCGGCCTGTCTGAAGCATTTTGACGAAATCGACGCCGCGCTGCGCAAGGAGGAAACCGCATGAACGCCAAGCTGATGGAAAGAAAAGCCGGCCCGGCAATGCGGGACGTCTATTGCGAAACAATGCTGGAAATGATGGGGGAGGACGACCGCATTGTGGAATTGGAAGCGGATTTGAGCGGCGCTATGAATACGCGCGTCATCCGCGACGCCTTCCCCGAACGCTTTGTGAACTGCGGCATTATGGAAGCGCACATGGCGGGCCTGGCCTGCGGCATGTCCGTCAACGGCATGATTCCCTTCGCGCATTCGTTTGCGACCTTCTTGTCCCGCCGGGTGGCGGACCAGGTGTTCATGTCCGGCTGCTATCAGAACGCGAACGTAAAACTGATCGCTTCGGATCCGGGTATCTGCGCCGAAACCAACGGCGGCACCCATCAGGCCTTTGAGGACATGGGCATACTGCGCGCCATGGCGGGCATGACCGTGTTGGATGTCGCCGATCCGGTGCTTTTGAAGAAGCTGCTGCCTATGTTGCGCGATACATACGGCATGTTCTATCTGCGCATGCCCAGAGGCGCGGCCACGCAGTATTACGCGCCGGAAAACGACTTCGCCATCGGCAAAGCCAAGCTGCTGCGCGAAGGAGAGGATGTAGCCATCATCGCCTCGGGCATTTGCGTGGCCGAAGCGCTGGAGGCCGCCGGGGCGTTGGCGCAGGAGGGCGTGCGCGCGCGCGTGGTGGATATGTTCACCGTAAAACCCGTAGACGTGGAAATGGTTGTGGATTGCGCGCGGCGCACGGGATGCATCGTCACCGCCGAGAACCACAATATCTACGGCGGCCTTGGCTCCGCCGTGGCCGAGGCGCTGTGTGAAAACGCGCCCGCACCGCTGGTGCGCGTGGGCGTGCGCGACCGCTGCGGCGAGGTGGGCGAGGCGCCATATCTGGCCCAAACGCTGGGCCTCACAGCCGCAGACATCGTTCGCGCCTGCAAAAAGGCGATGGCGATGAAGTAACGCAAACAGGGGAAAAGGCGCGCCGCAACGCGCGCCTTGGTAAACGGGGAAGCAAGATCCCCGCCGGACGCCACGGCTCAAATTGGAAAATTGAGCCGTGGCAGTTTTGCCTTTGGCAAATCCGCAGGATTTTGCGCCTTCGGCCCTTCGCCAATTTTTGCTCGCGCCGCTACGCAACGCAAGCGAAAACTGCAAGGAAACAATTTTTGCTCAGCAAAATGGGATTCCTTGACGCTATAATCGTCCCCTGCCGTGTATGCCGTCGGGGACGATTATAGCGCGAAAGGGCTTCCGCCCTCCCGCGCTCTTTTTCGGGGGGCAGCCTGACACGCGGCGACGCGTGTTTGCTTTTGTATGGCTGTGAGACCGCCGCGGCCAGGGAAGACATGCGTTGTTTGCCGGAGTTAGAGAAGTTTGGAAATCGACCGCGCCTGTCAAGGAAAGGCAGATTCTGCACAAATTGCCGCTTGCCAAAAGACGCGCGACAGAGGCGGCTGCACAGCCGCGCGCTTTCCGAACTTGCCCCTATATGAGAGGGGAAACGCGCAAGGAGATTGGCGCGACCGGTTGCTTTCGCGCGAAGGTGGAGACTGAAGAAGGGAACATATGGTCAGATACGCGGCGCGAAATTACGATGCTCACAGAATTTTATCTGTAACAAATGCCGCCGCCCGGAGAACGAAAGAGCATACCGCGGAGCAGCAACGCCCGGAACCTCATTCCCGGCACGGCTGTCGGTATATCCCCAAAGCGGGGAACAGGTAAGCGCGAAAATTCGAGCTGCGCGCAAGCGGCCTGCCCAAATTCTGC
>CAJFUU010000189.1 GCA_904420265.1 uncultured Clostridia bacterium | reverse complement strand
ATGGCCACGCGCTGCTGCTGGCCGCCGGAAAGCTGGTTGGGGTAGTGGTCCATGCGGTCTTTCAGGCCGACGTGGATAAGCTGCATTTCGGCGGCCTCCCGGCGCTCGCGGGCGGAAAGGCCGGCATAGATAAGCGGCAACTCCACATTTTGCAGGGCGTTCATGCGCGGAAGCAGCTGAAACGATTGAAAGATGAAGCCGATTTCGTGGCAACGGAGCTGCGCCAGTTGATGCTGGTTCATCCGGCAAATATCTTCGCCATCCAGCCAGTATTCGCCGCTGGTGGGCGTATCCAGGCAACCGATGACGTTCATCAGCGTGGATTTTCCGCTGCCGGACGGCCCGAGGATGGATAGAAATTCGCCCTTGTCCGCATCCAGGTCAATCCCCTTGAGGACGCGCAGCCGTTCGCCGCCCATATCGTATTCCTTGACGATGTTTCGCATGGAAAAAAACTTTTCTGCCATGGGGGAACTCCTTACGAGCGCATCTGCTGCATCAGGGGCATAATGCTCTGATTATCCGTGTACCAGACGACGTCGCCCGCCTGCAACCCGGAGAGAATTTGCACATACACGCCGTCGTTGCTTCCCAAAGACAATTCCACGGTGGTCAGGCTGCCGTCGGCCTCCTCTTTGTTGGCATAGACGCGGCCCGCCTCGTCATATTGCAAAGCGTCCATGCGCAAAAGCAAGGCGTTGTCAATCTGTTCGTTGACCATCGTCGCCTCCAGCTGCATGCCTGGCAGCACGTTTTCCGAAAGCGGTGCCTGCAGCGTGACGACGTAATACGTTGTGGTGCCGGAAGTGTGGGCCGTCCGCCCGACGTGCGACACCGTTCCCTGAACGGTTTCTTCCGTAGCGGAAATATAAATATCCATCGGCTGCCCGACCTGGATGGTGCGTATATCATATTCGTCCACGTCGATTTCCACTTCCAACGATGCGGGGTCCAGAATTTCCGCCAGGGGCGTTCCCGCCGTTACATAATCGCCGGCCTGGACGTGCAACTCCCAGACCTCCCCGGAAATATCGGAGATGGCCGTCGTTCCGTCGGAAAGCCTCAAAAGGCGCGCGTTGTCCTGCACGGCGTCGCCCTCCTGCACGAAAACATCGCGCACTGTGGCGTCGCCGGCCGCTGTCAGCGTCTGATTTCTGGATGCGTGCACGCTACCTTCAAAGCTGCTGGTCGTCGTCAAACTGCCCTGCATCACCGTCGTGGAAGACATGCCCATCGTCGGCGCGGAACCGCTTCGGCTCCGCAACAGGAAAAACGCCACAATCAGCAGCAGGATTACCGCCAATATGGCCCACTTTACAAATTTTCGTTGCCCTTTTGCAGCCATACCGGCCGCCTCCCTTGCCTGGAATGTTGTCAAGATGCCCGGAACGGAAACCGCAAATGAGCGTTTACCGTTTCAAAGTCCGAAGCGTATGGTTTTGCGCGGCGCTTCCTGGCACGACGGCGCTCACGCTTGCAGCCCGGCAAAGAAATCCACCGCGCCGCGAATTTCGTCGTAGTTTGGATGCCCCTTTGCAATGCCGCCAATCAGCTTAAAGGGGCCGAAGGTGTCGTAGCCCAGGCAACCGTATTCGCCGAGAATTTGAGCGTTGCGCTTTAAGACGGCTTCGGCAATCGCCTTGGTATAGCCATCCTTTTTTGCGCCGCAGGTGTAGAGGAAGAATACGCGCCTGCCCTTGGGCATAGAGGCGGCCGCCTGCAGCACAAACCGGTTAAACTTTCCATAGTAGATGCCGGAGGCAAAGCCAATCAAATCGTAATCGGAGAGGCTCGCCTCCGGATTTTGCAGAGCGTCGATTTGCGTTATGGCGTACTCCTCCGCAATGGCGTCGACCAGCCTTTTTGTGTTTTCGTGATGTTTCGAACAATAGACAATCGCCGTTTTCATTGCGCCCTCCTTGACACAGTTTGGTATAGATAGTATACTATGTATAGTTATATGATGCAAGTACGAAAATTGACCATACATAGTATGTTGAAGCGTACCGGAGGATGCCATGAAAAAGGAAATGACGGCGGAAGAATACCTGCAGCGCCTGCTCAGCGGCCCGGTGCGGGCGGATTGCCCAGTGCGGCGCACATTGGAGCTGCTCAGTGGAAAGTGGAGAACGCATGTAATTTATGAACTGTGCGTCCATGCTTCCTGCCGCTTTGGAGAACTGAAAAAGGCAATGCCGCGCATTACCAACACCATGCTGACGGCCACTTTGCGGGACCTGGAGGCGTTTGGAATTGTGCGCCGGGAACAGTTCAACGAAATTCCGCCGCATGTGGAATATTCGCTCACGGAAAAGGGCAGGGCGCTGCTTCCGGTATTTACAGAATTGGCGAAGTGGGGGAATCGCTACCTCACGGAAGAAGACACATAGCATCGGCGCCGCCAGTGCTGTCATTGCAGTATACAGGCCGCATTTTCTATGCCAAAGGCGCTTCCCGTGCAAAGCGCGCAATCAATCCTCAAACAATCTATGAAGCGCACTGCCGGTTATGCCGTCCCTGCTTTGCGCAATCCATGCCAAACTTGCCATCGCGCCGGGCCGGGAAAAGATTTCAGGGCATTGGTGGGATGCCCTTTCGCGGCAAAATATCTGCCGGAGAACGGATATACATATGATTTGATTATGCTTTGGATTGCAAAAGGGATACATATATGAATCAGGAAATGCCGGGTGGTCAATCAATTTCCACGATGCGGCCAAGCCGGCCGTAGACGGGCATGCGCGCCTGTTTGCTGCCTGCGAACGCATATCCGGGGCAGGAACAACCGGGAGTCCATGAAATTTGCCAGCCGCATCGTTGAAATACTTTGCCGGATTATGCGAAGGTGGCCGGCAAATGGAGCGCTGGTCAAAGAAGAAACCGTCGAAAACAACGCGAATATAGGCATGATTGCCCAAGGGACCGAGCGCATGGAAACGGCGGCATATAGCGCGCCCGCTTCGGAATAAAGCATGCTGCGCCCTGTGGGGCAGCGCGTTGCCGCGCGTAGGCGAAAGGGAAGCGCCCTTTCCCGAGCGCGCAAGTATATTCCCGCTCCGCGCCCTGTCATGCGCCGCTTCCGGAGAGCGCGCGCCCGTCGGGTACCACGCTGGCCATGCCGTTGCAGATCAGACTGGTGGCAACTTCGATAAGTTCCTCCAGCGGCAACTTTTTGCCGTCCGCCACCCATTGGCGGTAGAGGATGGTGGAATTTGCGCCGTAATAGGCAAACACCAGGTTTTCCGCGCATTCGTCCAGCCCGAAAACGCCCCGGTTGGTTTTTCGCCGGTGGTCCATAATCCGTTTGTTGATCTTTTCCCATATGGGCTGGTAGCTATCGCAGCACATCATTCGCTCGTGAAACAGGGGCATATTCGCCGCCGTTTCAAAAAACACCCGGATCATCTCCCGGATATCCTTCATGTTGCCGTAAGAAACCTGGCGGCGGATGAAGTTTTCCGCGATTTCTTCCTGAAGTTCGGCCAGCAGGTCTTCCAGGCCCGCGTAGTGCAAATAGAACGTCTTGCGGTTGATCCGCGCCCGCTGCGTCAATTCCTTGATGGTGATCTGCTCAAAATCCATATCGCAGATCATGGCTTTGAAGGCGTTGTGAATCGCCTCCTTGGTTTTGCGCACGCGCAAATCTTCTTTTTTCAAATTTTCCACAAAATCGCCCCTTTTTTCGCCACATACGCTTTGAGTGCGTGGCATATTCCGCAGTTTTCCGCACAATGGTCATTGATTTCCAAGCCCATTGATATTATAATGCGTTTGTGAGGAAAAATCAACACAAAATAGAATAAGACACACAGTGTTGATTTTTCTACAACGCGAAAAGGAGGGCGCGCATGAACGTTGTATTGGTAAACGGCAGTTCCCGAAAAAACGGCTGCACGGGCGCGGCGCTGGCGGAAGTGGCGCGCGCGTTGCAAGAAGAAGGCGTGGAGACGGAAGATTTTTTCATCGGAAACGCGCCGCTTGCGGACTGCATTGGCTGCCGGAAATGCCGGCAAACCGGCAAGTGTGTTTTTGACGACGACGTTAACCGGTTTATAGAGCGCGCGCGCCGGGCGGACGGCTTTGTATTTGGCTCTCCGGTTTACTTTGCCCACCCCAGCGCCCGGTTGCTGGCCTTGATGGACAGGGCCT
>CAJFUU010000188.1 GCA_904420265.1 uncultured Clostridia bacterium | reverse complement strand
CCGCCATGAATGGTTGCGGGGGAGGGATTTGAACCCTCGACCTCCGGGTTATGAGCCCGACGAGCTACCGGACTGCTCTACCCCGCGCTATCCGTCCAAAGCGATCCGCTCCGACGGCACAAATAATTATATCACATTCCAGTGCCCCTGTCAACCCCTTTGCGCAAGTTTTTCGCAAACGCCTGGTTTCGTCCACCGCCGTTTCATGCGGCTGTTGTCCGGAATGCAGAGCGGCAAAGGAGAGGCCGCGAAGAGAGGCCGGCAACGCGCAGTTTTGGGCGGAGAAAACTCCGTGCAAACTGCGCGCTGCGTCGTGGAAAAGCGTCCGTCCGGGCAACGGCATCGCGCAGGCGGCGGGCGCTCTGCGGCGCGCGCCGCAAACGCCTTCATTTTGCCTGCGCGCCGCGGACATTCTCACAAGGGGAGCAGAGTGCGTTTGAAAATTCCTGAAAATGCAATTCCGGCGGCTCTTGCGCCATTGCGGCGCTGCGGTTTCTTCGCGAAAACGGAGGGGAAATCCTCCCGAAATTGCGAGTTCCCCTTTTCAAACATACTCTAGCGGCTGATTTCGACAATTTCCATTGCGGAAATCTGCGCGGGCAGCGAGCGGGTCGCAACGCCGTCGTAAGTCACGCGGATTATGTCGCCCACGGCCAGGCCTTCGGGCAGCGTGCCGGCGGCGAAGTTCACCTGCAGCGCCTCCTGGCCCTCGCCAAGCATGAGGCTGTCCTCGCCCAGTTCAGTGATTTCTCCCTGTGCGGTGTAGCCGGGCACGACCAGACCGGCGGAGATTTGCGCGGGCAGGGACATCGTCGCCACGCCGTTGAAATACACGAGGGCGCGCGGCGCGTCAAAGGACTCCATGTCCAACGTTTCCGGCAGGTTTACGCGGTATTCCACTTCGTTTTGCAGGCGCAGAAGCAGCGTTTTTGCCTCGGCGTCTATTTCCACCACGTCGCCCAGCAGGCGGTAGGAACACACGCGCGCGGCGTGCACCTGCGCGGGCACAGAGCGCGTCATCTGTCCATTGTAATCCACGTAGACATAATCGCCGGGGGCGAGATCGACATCCGTGTCCCACACGGTATCCTCATCCGTCGCGGCCTGCACTTCGCCGTACGCCTGCGTGTTGAGCAACAGGGCGTCGTCTGTGATTTCCACAATTGTACCTTCAAGCGCGAATACTTCCGCCTCTTCGCCCGAGGCCGGCAACGCCGCCAGCAGGGTAGAGAGAATCAAAAGCAGAGAAAAGAGTTTGCGCATATTTGTGTCCTCCATTGTCTGTATTCGCTATTCAGACGCGCCCGCAACCGGTTTGGTTCCCATCTGGCAGAGAGAAGAAGGATATGCGCAGGGCTATGCCCACGGCGCTATGCTTCAAGCAGCTTTAAAACCCGGCGATGCAAGGCGGAATCCAGCAGGCAGACTACCTTCGTGCCGTTGGCTTCATATTCTTCGGAAAGCACCTGGCCCTTGTTGTGAATCAGCGAAAGCGCCGCGCCCTTTTCATAGGGCACAAACAGTTCCACCGGATGCCGCAGGGCGGCGACGCGGCGGGAAATTTCGGCAAGCAGACGATCCAGTCCCTCGCCGGTGCGGGCGGAAACAAGTACCGCCCCCGTGGGCTCGATCATGCCTTCCACAGGGGCCTTGTCGGCCTTGTTCAGCGCCTCCAGCATGGGCTTGTCCTGTGCGCCGAGTTGATGGAGCACCTCAAAAACCGTCTCGCGCTGCTGGCGGTAGAAGGGGCTGGATACGTCGCTGACCACCACGATCAGGTCGGCGCAGAGCGCTTCCTCCAGCGTGGAATGAAAGGCCTCGACGAGCTGGTGCGGCAGCTTGCGGATGAAGCCCACCGTGTCCACCAGCAAACATTCGCGGTTTTCCGGCAGGGAGACGGCGCGCATTACCGGGTCGAGGGTGGCGAACAATTTGTCCTCCACCAGCACATTCGCGCCGGAGAGGGCGTTGAGCAGCGTGGACTTGCCGGCGTTGGTGTAGCCCACCAGCGCCACCACGGTCTTGTCCTGCTTTTCGCGCCGCGCCCGGCGCATGTCGCGCTGGCGCTTCAGTTCGGCAAGTTGGTTTTCCAAATCGTCTATGCGGCGGCGCACGCGGCGGCGGTCAACCTCCAGGCGCGTCTCGCCGGGACCGCGCGTGCCGATGCCGCCGCCCAGGCGCGAGAGCGACTGCCCCAGGCCCACCAGGCGCGGCAGGCGGTACTTCATCTGCGCCAGTTCCACCTGCAACTTGCCTTCCGCAGACTGGGCACGGCGGGCGAAAATATCGAGAATGAGCGCTGTGCGGTCGATGACGCGCACGCCGAGGGCGCTTTCCAGGTTGCGCTGTTGCGCGCCGGTCAGTTCATCGTCGAGGATGGCCAGATCCACCTCCAGCGCCTGGCAGTTCAGCGCCAGTTCAGCGGCCTTGCCCGAGCCGATGAACATGCCCGGATCCGGCCGTTGACGCTTTTGCAAAACGCGGCTGACCACCAGCGCCCCGGCGGTTTCAGCCAGCGCCGCCAGTTCGTCCAGCGATTCTTCGGAATCGGTGGAGATGAGCATGGCGCGTTCGGCGTTTTCGGTCAGGCCGCCGCGCTCGATGGCGCGCTTTACGCGCTCTTCGGCGGCCTCGATTTCCCGCATCCACAAACTCTGCGGGATGCGGCCGGGCTTGACCGGGCCGAAGGTGACGATGGAGAGGCGGTCGTATTCCGCCTCGCCCAAAAACGCGGCCATAATGCCCGTGGCGCGGTTTTCCGCCACACCCACCGAGCACATGGAATCGAAGCGCAAAAGGCGCAGGGCCTGCAAATCCACGTCCGAAAGCCGCGCGTCCCCGCCGGGATGGGTGTGAATACAGCGGTAGCCCGAAAGCCGGTCCAAATTGCGCCGCAGGTGCAACTCCGGCAGGGAAATGCTGGAAATGGAGCCCACGGCAATTTCCAGCACCACGCCGTTGCGGTCCAGGTATACCAGCAATTCGCGGTTCAACTGCATGGTAAAGCGCACCAGCGCGTTCAAAAGCCGGTCGGGCAGGTATTCGTCGCGCGCGAATTGCGCGTCGTAGAGTTTTTCCAACTCGTCGAGTATGCTCTGGCGGATGCCCTCCAGGTTGCCTTGAATCATTTTGCCTCCAATCCGGCGCGAAGGCCCCGCGCGGGGAAAGCGCTCCCCGGCGCGGGGCCGCGCGCCCTGAAAATGGCGCGGGAACCGAAACGCAAGGACGGCGTGCGCGGTTTTCCGCCCTGGCAGCGGAACGGACACCCCTTGTCCTCGCGCTCCTGCCAATTTGCAAACGGGCGCTATGCCGTAGCCTTGGGATGATTCTTGCGGTAGTCCGCGATGGCCGCGTGCAGGGCCTCTTCGGCCAGCACGGAGCAATGCAGCTTCACCGGCGGCAGGCCGCCGAGGGATTCGGTGACCATCTCGTTGGTGATTTTCAGCGCTTCATCCACGGTTTTGCCCATGACCATCTCCGTGGCCCGGCTGGAGGTGGCAATGGCCGCGCCGCAGCCGAAGGTTTTGAATTTCACATCGGTAATGACGTCGTTTTCGTCCACCTTGATGTAGATTTTCATGATGTCGCCGCATTTGGCGTTGCCAACCTCGCCCACGCCGCTGGCGTCCTGAATTTCGCCCACATTGCGGGGATTCATGAAGTGGTCCATGACCTTTTCGGTGTACATCATCGCTTAGCCCTCCTGTGATTTGAGAAATTCGTCGTAAAGCGGGGACATGTCGCGCAGGCGGGAGACGATCCCTTTGAGCGCGTCCACCGCGTAGTCCACTTCTTCCATGGTATTTTCCTCCGAAAGCGTCAGGCGCAGGGAGCCGTGGGCAATCTCATGGGGCAGGCCGATGGCCAGCAACACATGCGAAGGGTCGAGCGAACCGGAGGTGCAGGCCGAGCCGGAGGAGCCGGCCACGCCCTTCAGGTCCAGCGACAGAAGCAGCGCCTCGCCCTCAATAAAGCGGAAACAGACGTTGACATTGCCCGGCAGCCGCTTTTCGGGATGGCCGTTCAAGCGCGCGTAGGGGATTTCGTTGAGGATGCGCTCGATCAGCCGGTCGCGCATGGCGGCAATTTTGCTTATGTTTGCATCCATCTGCTCCATCGCCAGTTCGATGGCCGCGCCCATGCCGACGATGGAGGCCATGTTTTCCGTGCCGGCGCGCTGGGTGCGCTCCTGCGCGCCGCCTTCCATAAAGCGCTGGATGCGCACGCCGT
>CAJFUU010000187.1 GCA_904420265.1 uncultured Clostridia bacterium | reverse complement strand
TTCCCTCCGGGAGCAAGAAAGCAAAATCGTTAGCCTCCGTGCAAAAGCGTCTTTGCGCAGAGGCAGCGCTAGAGAACGACCGTTTCAAAGCCCATCATGCGTCCAAAGGCGACGATTTCCTCCAGGGCGACGACTTAGGCGGGGCGAAAAATGCATGAAGGGAACCGCTGGTGCGGTTCCCTCCGGGAGCAAGAAGGCAATCGTCAGCCTTCGTGCAAAAGCGTCTTTGCGCAGAGGGGTGCTAGAGAACGACCGTTTCAAAGCCCATCATGCGTCCAAAGGCGACGATTTCCTCCAGCGCGGCGATTTAGGCGGGGCGAAAAATGCATGAAGGGAACCGCTGGGCGATTCCCTCCGGGAGCAAGAAGGCAATCGTCAGCCTTCGAGAAAAATCGCTTTTGCGCAGAGGCGGAGTTTAGAGAACGACCGTCTCAAAGCCCGTCATGCGGCCAAAGGCGACGATTTCTTCCAGGGCGGCATCGTAGACGAGGGCGGAATGATGCGTACCGCCGGCAAGGGAGAATTCCTTGAGGAATTGTTTGATCGGCTTGCGCGGTTTCAGCCATCCCTGAATGGCGTTGCGGTAAGCGCCGAATTCCAGGCCCACGTCAAGCATTTCCACGGGCGTAGCAATGAGCGTAAATCCTTCGCCCATGGGAGCAAGGTTGATAAACACCGCTTTGCCGCCGCGCATGCAGCCATAGAGGGCCGCCGTATCGCCGCAACTGTTGTAGTTAAACGGCACGGTGCGCAAAACCGGCCGCCATTTGGCCAGATTCAGGTTGCATTCGCCCATGTGATTGAGCAGAATGACGTCCTCTTTCCAGTCGGGGCAGAACATTTCGGTGAACGTGGTATTGGGGTAGACCGCGCGCAGGGCGCCGACCAAGCCGGCGGTGAGCACGTCGCCTTCGCCGGCATAGCCCATGCCGCGCATCATCATTTTTGTGCACTCTTCAAACGGCATCTTCGGCAGGCCGCACGTGTCCAGCGAGAGGAAATTGACTGTGCACGCCGTCAAAGCGTTGTCTGCGGCCCATTTGCGCACGGCGAGGCCGGAGCGCAGCGCGGCGCGATAGGCGTGCATATCTTCAATTTCAAAGGTGAAGTGGGCGCGGTCGTAAGCGACCTCCGCGTCGATTTCCGCCTCGGTGACGGCGCTGACATAGCGCTTGACCTGCGCCTCGTCCATGTAAAACACTTCCGCGCCGATGCGGGATTTGTAATTTTTCGGCGAGATGAAGAAGTCGCCCATCCCCGCAAACGAGCCGCCCACAGAGCCGACGCGCGCGTTCTGGTACAGCTTTTTCACCTTCGCGGCGCGGCACATGCCCGCCACTTCGGCGATGACCTCGCTGTGCAGGGCGTGGCCGGTACAGATTTCGTAGGAGCGGCCGCGCTGTTTGAGCAGGTTGCACATGTCCTGCACGCCATGGATGCCATGGTTATTGGAAATGCCGCTTTTATAGCCGGCCATGGAAAGAAGTTCATAATCCGGCGTGGTATCCAGCACGATCAGGGGCGCCTTGATGGACAAAAGCGCGTCGATAGACTCCAGCGAGGGCGAATAGGCCAGGTGCTGCGTAACCACCGCGTCCACATCCGCGTCGTTGAACAGCTTTGCGGCCGCTTCAAATTCGCTTTTGACGCGGCACACGTCTGCGGCCACAACCTCCAGCCCCTCGCTTTCCAGCATGGAGATCAACGTGCGCATGTGTTTGACCATGGGGTCGCGATAATGCGGGTTATTGTCGTCATACAGCTTGATGTACAGGGGCAGGTAGCCGATTTTGATGCTCACGGTGCTTTCCTCCTATGCTCCGTAAATGTCGCGGCGCGCGCCGTCCAAAAGTTCGCGCGCATTGCCGTAGAAGCAGCGCTCAATGTCGGCGGCGTTCAGGCCCACCGTCTTGGCGGCGCGCTTGAAGGCGAGGATTTCTTCATACATGAAGAAAGTCATGCGCTTGCCTTCCTCTTCAGAAACCTCGCGCAGATGCGGGTCCTGCTTGGGATCGCCATACAGCCCTGGCGGCACAAGGTTGATATAGGTGTTGTTTTCTTCAATTCTGCGCATGCGCATGCGCAAAATGGGCAGGTCGCTGCCGAACATCGCCCGGCGCGGGCCGACCGCTTCCAACATGCGCGTCATGGCGTATTCGCAGGTGTTGGCGCAGAAATCGAACATCAGGTCTGTGCAGGGGGCGAGCACCTCAAAGGCGTTGCCTACGTCAAATTCGGTGTAGGCGCGCCCGATATGGGCGATAATCAGCCGCAGCTTGGGGTATTTTTGCTTGATTTCCAGAATTTGTGCCAGGTTGACCGGGTCCTTGAGCCGGCCGTTGCGGGGAATATGCAGCATGACGATGCCGCCGATTTTATCCAGCATCGCAAGCTGATGGTGCGGGAGAAAGTCAAAAATGCGAATTTCACCCACCGGCAGATAGGCGGGGGACAGGTCCAGATAGGACTTTACGCCCAGGAAACCGCCCTCGCGAATATGCTGCTCCACTTCTTCCGCGCTCTGCTCCGGCCGCGAATAATACAGCGCCGGAACGCCGGTGCGGGCGGCGCACTCGCGCACATATTCGTTGCACGCGTCCAGATGCTCGCGCCCGGCGTTGGCGAAGATCAGCGGCGTGACCTCTTTTCCCGGAAACATCAGCCGGTAGGTTTCCAGAAGGTCTTCAATACTGTTGTCCTTGGCCACCAGCGACGGCCAGGTAACCGTGCGCTTCACTTCGCCCGGTTTTAATGCTTTTGGCGGGCGAAGTTTGGCGAGCCATACGTGCGTGTGAATGTCGATCATTTTTTCCGGCAAGAAGTCTCTCAGTTCGCTTTCATACACTTCCTTG
>CAJFUU010000186.1 GCA_904420265.1 uncultured Clostridia bacterium | reverse complement strand
TAAAACTGGAAAACAAAGCCGATGTCATAGCGGCGGTATTTGGTCAGCGCTTTGGCCGAATAGCGGGAAATATCGCGCCCATCCAGCAACACATGCCCCTTGGTGAGCGTGTCCATGCCGCCCAATATGTTCAAAAGCGTAGTCTTGCCCGCGCCGGACGCGCCGACAATGACGCAAATTTCGCCCTTCTCTATTTCAAAGCTCACATCGCGCAGCGCGTCGATGGTTACCTCGCCCATGCGATATTGTTTTTTGACCTTGCGAAACTCGACATAGGCCATGCGCACCGCCTCCACCCTTTATGACGATATAATTATACCACGTCCAGCCAGGAAAATTGTGTCTAAAAAGAAAACTGTTTCAGGCAGGCATGTGAAATGCGAGGCGGCGCGTTTATATTCGCTTTATGCGCGGCTAAACACCCACGACCATTGAAGAAGCGCCGGCCCGAAATCAGCCCCGTCGGGCGCCGCGTCTCAACGGGATTCCGCGCCTTTTGCACCCACAGCCTTTCCGCAATTCGCTTGCGTTCTTTGCAAAATTCCGGCCGTGCATCGCGCCGGGCAAACGAGATCGCCGGAAGAAGATTGCGCGCCGCCGCAAAAACACAATCCGCAGGCAAATCGCGCAGCACCGGCCGTTCCGCCCGTCCTTTGAGACGGGCCGCAATACAAAGCGCTTTTCTTCCCGCGCGCAGTGCCCGTGCGGCGCGGAAGATTCCATCGGCCTCGCAGGGGAAGCGCCTTGAGGACGCCGCGGCCCTGCGAAGCCGACTTTATCTATTTCAATCGCCGCGGATAATGGCTTTGTGCCCGAGCAAAGCCCGCTTTCCCATGTGGCAGGCGCGCCTCCCCGGCGGCGCAGCGCCGCCAGGCATTCGTGGGGATGCGCCCGTCTGCCCGCCGGAAAGCGGCCTGCCCGTCCGCGCACGTTGATTTCGGGCCGTGCCGAACCTTCGTCAACCCTGTGAAAAGCAGGCGAAGCAATGAGAAATTCCGCAATGTCGGGAACAATTCCCGGCAGGTTGCTACGAATCGACGCCTTGCGCGCCCAACGCTCCGCGGCGGCGCATTGCATCCGTGCGGCCGAGCGCTTTTGCCGTATT
This sequence comes from uncultured Clostridia bacterium, assembly GCA_904420265.1. Classification (GTDB taxonomy): domain Bacteria; phylum Bacillota; class Clostridia; order Christensenellales; family Aristaeellaceae; genus Pullichristensenella. Next base: position 4,187 of record CAJFUU010000186.1, on the reverse strand, counting down.
CCTTGTCATCTGCGCCAAACCAGCGCCACGCTTGCCGCAAGCGCCGCACCCGCGCGGCCGCAATACGTCCGGAACGGAGCGCCCGCCGTCAAGGAAATTCCCATTCTCCGCAGCCCCAGGGTAAAGCGTATGCCCCGCTTGCGGTGAGGCGCATTGCCGGAAAGCCGCTCTTTGCCATGGGGCCGCCTGGCCGCGTTTCGCTGTGGCTGTATTGTATCGCCCCTTTGTTTGCGCTGTTTTTGAGAAGTGTTTGCAAATTATGAATCCATGCGTGGCAAAATCCGCACTTCCCGATCCGGAAGAGCGGCCTGCCTGCCGAAAAAGCCCTGCAGGACGACATGCGCGGCGGACGCGCGCCATATTGCCAGAGGCAAATTGATTTAGCGCAAGAAAATGGGCTGCCTTTTTGCACAATTTGCGGCGGGCGTTTTCGAAAAACCACAGGCAAATTGCGGCAGGAGACGCGATACCGGCGCGTTTTGCGGTTTCGCCGGCGGCTCCGACGCCTGGCGGGGAAGCGAATCCCCGTCCCCACAGGCTGTCGCATGGTTGGGACAATCCAACCGTCGGGATATTGACAAATTTAACATGTTGTAAACGAAGCTGACAAGGAAACCTCGCCGCCTGGCGAAGCCTCAGCATATCAAAAAAGTAGCGAAATTGCTTTTTCGAAAAGCGTTGTCCGGCAAAAGGGCTTCATTTCTTTGCGAAATTGCTTGCCTTTTCGCCATGGGAAGCGCCGTTTTCGGGGCCATATCCCCGATAATGACCGTTTTTTACTTCTTTCCTGCGGCTACGGCCACAGCAACTTTGCGCAACCTTCCTTCTTTGGAAGGTTTTTTGACAAGCTGGCGGACGGGGATGTATCTCCCCCGCGGGGCGCCGCGTCTCAAATTTTCAATTTGGGCTGTGACAGTTTCGCCTTTGGCGAAATTGCAAAATCCGCAGAATTCTGAGTCCCCGGCCACCCGCGCCAATTTTTGCGCAAGGCAATGGGATTTCCCGACGCAAAATCACCCTGCCCGACGCACACGAGGCGATTTTGCCGGCTTGAAAACCTGAAGGGTTTTCAACCTGCCGTCAGGGACGATGAAAGCGCGAAAGGACTCCCAGCCTCTCGCGCTCTCTTGAGGTCTTTTGACATCCTAAAACTTCGCCGCTTGCGAGGTTTGTCGCCCCGCGACTGCATTTCACAATCCGCAGGGCCTGGCAAATGCGCCGGGGAACGCCTTCTGGCTGGCGTCCATTTTTATCAGAGCGGTTTTTGCGTTTGCAGGCTTTGCCTGCGTTCTGAAGGTTTGGAGAATCCAAACCGTCCCCCTATTTGGAAGAGCGGCCTGCCGCTTCCTCCTGCGCCGGTTGCCTGGGCGGAGGCAACACCACGGTAAAGCGCGTGCCGATGCCCTCGCGGGAAAGCACCTCGAAGTGCCCGCCATGGCTTTCGACAATCCAGCGGGCGATGGACAGCCCCAGCCCCGCGCCGCCGCTGTTGCGTCCGCGCGCCGGGTCGGAGCGGTAGAAACGGTCAAACACGCGGGACACGTCCTCGCGGCTGATGCCGATGCCGGAATCCTGCACTTCGATCATCGCCCCGCCGTCCGGGGCGCGGCGGGCGCGCAGGCGGATCATGCCCCCGGCGGGCGTATACTTGGTGGCGTTGTCGCAAAGCACGCGGCAGCACTGCTTGAGCATATCGTGATCGGCCAGCGCGGTCACGCCCTCTTCGGTTTCAATGCGCCAGTCGTGCCCGCGGTCGATGAGCTGGGCGTCCTCATAGACCTCCTTGACCAGTTCGGACACGTTTAACATCTTCATATCCAGCCGGCTGCGGCCCATATCGCCCCGGGCCAGGAACAGAAGCTGATCCACCAGCTTTTTCATGTACTCGCTTTCGGATTTGATGGCAGCGATGCCCTCGTCCAGAATCTTTTCATCGCTTTTGCCCCAGCGGTCGAGCATGCCGGCATAGCCCTGGATGACGGCGATGGGCGTGCGCAATTCATGCGAGGCGTCGGAGACAAATTGCCCCTGCCGCTGGTAGGATTCGTGCAGGCGGGTAAGCAGGCTGTTGACGGCGTCCTCCAGGCCGCGCAAATCGCGGTCGCCGGTGCGCAGCGTTTCCTCCGGGCGCATGGACTTGATGCGGTCTTCCAAATCGTGCAGGCGTTCGTCGTCAATGGCCGAAGTGTGTTCAAAGGTTTGCTGTCTTTCCAGCAAGGCGCGGGTGGCGCGGGCCATTTCATCCAACGGCTTAAGCAACCGGCGCGCCCGGCGGCCGCCAAAGAGCAGCTGGCGAAGCAAAGAAAGCGCCTCAAAGGCCAAGAGCGCGCCTGCCATGGGCATGGCGGCGTCAAAAAACGGCGCCGCCTCCACGGCGTATGCTTCGCCCTCCGGGCCGTAAAACACGTAGGTCGCGCCGCGCACGCGCTCGAAAAATTCCCCTTCCGTGCCCATCTCCAGCGCGCGGGAAACGTCCGGCGTCCATTCGCTGCCCAGCGCCGCCAGCTCCTGGTAAAAGCAAAAGCCCACAATCGCCAAGACAATCAACAGCAAATCCAGCCAGAAATACAGTTTGAAAAGCCTCCACAGCCACGAACGCTGGATGCTTCGGGCTGTGGAGGTCACGCGGCGGCTCTCGCTCATGTTTCCGCATCGCGGAACACATAGCCCACGCCGCGAACCGTGTGGATAAACTTCACGTCAAATTTTTCGTCGATCTTGGCGCGCAGGTAGCGGATATACACGTCCACTACGTTGGTTTCGCCCATATAGTCATATCCCCAAACCTTGGATAAAAGCTGCTCGCGCCGCAAAACCAGCGAGCGGTTTTCCATCAACGCCTGCAAAAGGTCGAACTCGCGGCTGGTCAGGGCGATTTCTTCCTCGCCGTAGCGCACGATATGGCGGGCAGGATCCAGCGAAAGCCTGCCCGAAGTGAGCAATCCTTCCCCCGCCGTCGCCGCCACGGCGCGTTTTCTGAGCGCCGCGCGGATGCGCGCCAGCAATTCCTCAATTTCAAAGGGTTTGGTAATGTAATCGTCCGCGCCCATATCCAGGCCCGTCACTTTATCCATCACCGCGTCGCGCGCCGTAACCATAATCACCGGCGTCTGCTTCGTGCGGCGCAGGCGGCGCAAAAGTTCCATGCCGCTCATGCCGGGCAGCATCACATCCAGCAGCAACAGGTCGTAATCTCCGCGCTCGGCCATCGCCAGCCCGTCGCGGCCATCCGCGGCCTTGTCCACGCGATAGCCCTCGTGTTCAAGTTCCAGCTCGATAAAACGGGCCAGCTTTTCCTCATCTTCAATGATGAGGACTTTTTCTTCCATCTCCCTCGCCTCCCCCTCCGGCCGAATGTTCCGGACCGCCGCGCCCCGCACACGGCGGCCCGGACGTATTGTTTATTCTTTCGACGCGTCCTGGCCTTTTTCCTGCCAGTCCTGTTTGACGCGTTCGGCGGCGTCCTCCGCCTTGTGTATGTACTCGTTGACCTTTTCGTTGGCGGGATGGTCGCCGCGCAGCGAGTAGCGCAGGCCGAAGAACAGGCCAATAATCATCAGAACGAGCATCAGCCACAGCGTGATCGGCGGTATGAGCAAAAGCAGCACGAACGCTGTCAGCGGCAGAGAGATGACTTCCTTGCCGTCGCGCGAAGCGACGATAAAGTTGCGGTTGCCGTAGTTGAGCATGCGGCGGAAAATACCGCCCACCGTGCGCGCCCCATCCTTGAAGGCGCCGTCGCGCTTTTTCTGTCTTTCCTCGCGTTCCCTGTCCTTCTCGCCGTTTTCGGCCTTGGTGGAAAAGCGCGCGTCGTTTTCGGGCACCTTGCCCTCGCGCTCCAAAAGCACAATCGCGTCCAACAGATCCCAGTTCGCCGCCTCCAGCGCCGCCTTGGCTTCCTCGTAGCTTACGTTGGCCTTCTGGCGCAAAAGTTCCACCATTTCGTAATTGGTCATGTTCATTTCCTCCTTCTGTCCTGCCGACGCGAATATATTATACCACAAAGATTAAAGCGTCATGCCGGGAAATTAGAACGGGATTAAAAACGGGTGACAGCTTTCTGAACGGAAAAGCCCCGGTTTTGTATCTTGCCATTCCCTGCAAAACTTGCTACAATAGAAGGACATGGAAAATGGGAGGCGGATGCGCGTGAACCAGCGCACGGTGGAAATTCTCGATACGACGCT
>CAJFUU010000185.1 GCA_904420265.1 uncultured Clostridia bacterium | reverse complement strand
CCGCCGAGCAGCTCATCGGCATGATGGAAAAGACCAATTCCAACGCGGACTTCTTCACTCGCCTCAAAGGCTGGATGGCTGTGTTCGAAAAGGAAGGTTTCACCATAAAATCGTAACCCTGAAAAATCGCCTCTCCCGGACGGGACGAGGCGATTTTGGCTGTCAAAAGACCGCAAGCAGAAAGGCTTCGCAAAATTTCTGCGGGTCGCAGAAAGGCGGTGAAAGTCCGTCGTTATCGAGGGGCGCGCGCCTCAAAAAGCGGCGTTTCCCGCGGCGGCAAAGTTGATGGATTTTGTGAAAAGCGGAAGTGTTCCGATGGGCGATGCTTCTCCCAAAGCGGTTTTCTGCTTTTTCGGCTGCCTGCATCGCCTTGCTCCGTCCGGGAGAGGCGATTTTGGCTTTCTCATAACGTTGAGCAAATTCGACCGCTGGTGTTGGGGATATGGCTCCGGGAGCGCTGTTGCGCCAGGCGTGGGCGTCAAAACGACCGTCCTGCCCGGGAAGAACCGGAGGCATGGAGAAATTGCGGCCGTTGCATTTATAAGCCGCGCCATTTGGCAAAGGCGCGTTTCCAACCCTGAAGCGGCGTTGCGGCGTCGCTGACCCGGTATGCCGGGACAGCGCTTTCTCTGCCGCCGTTGCGGTTTGCCGCGTTGCGATTTGGCGCGCCATCGGTTGATAGCGCTGCCGGGAAAGGGATGGGAAAGCAGGGCTGGCGCCCTGTGTCAGCGGCCGCTTGCGTCGAACATTTCCCGGGTGTAAGTCCGGCTTTTGCGGCGCGGACGCTCCAAGCGTTTTGCCGGCTGCTGCTTGTCAATCACAGTCACCCGCCAAACGGCGGTTTCCGCAAGGACCAAATGCCCATGACCGTCCATTGTCGCAAGGCGCTGGCCTTTATGCTTTCCGCAAGTTTAAACCCTATTGCCCTTGCCTCTTTTGCCGACACTTAAAGGGCGCTTGCATTGCTTGCTGCCCTGAAAAGGGCTGTCGCATTTGCGCGTGCTCAGCTTGTCGCAACATCGCGCCTCCGCCCCTGTGTGCATCGCCTCCACCGTCGTATAATCTTCCGCCCAGAAGCGCTTCTTCCCGGATTTGCGCTTCATGTTTGCATGCCTGTCAAATATCCTCAGCGCGTTCTTACCCTTCAAATACCCATAAAACCTGCGCGTTTATCTCTGATGGGATACTGAGCGGCAGGCGCATATCCTCCGGCGTCATATGCCCTCCGATACCTTGCACACCCCTGCGCCTGCGCGGCGTTCTGGTGGTGCCTCACATATCTTCCCGGCACTGATGCTGTTCCGTCTGCAATTTCGGGCGGAACACGGCGTGATATTTACACACCCATTTGGCATGCGCAGAGGGCTTGCCTGGTTTGCCATACATCTCGCCCTTTCTTTGTGCAACAGGCCCGAACATCCTGATTGCACATCAGGCGCCTTTGGTTAAACTTTCCAGATAAAAGGCATTCACGAAAGACGGCCGGCCATCCCGCGATGACCGGCCGCTCTTTGCATACCGTTACAGGCACAGGCGGTAAATTTGCTCGATTTCCTCCGTATTGAGGGCATAGAACTTGCCCACCGTGCCGTCGGGGTTGGGGCGCTTGACCTTGCCCGCCAGATAGGGAATATCTTCTTCGCGCGCGCCCAGTTCGGCAAACGTCACCGGCATGCCGATGGACTTGAGCCAGCTTACATAGGCCTCAATGCCCAACCTGGCGGTCTTTTCGGGATGTTCAAAGTCCATTTCACAATTCCACACGCGCACGGCAAACTGCGCCAGGCGCATCACTTTGTCCGGTTTTTGCAGCATAAAGCGCAACCAGCCGGGGAAGACAACGGCCAGGCCCGCGCCGTGCGCACAGTCGTACAGCGCGGAAAGCTCGTGCTCGATTTGATGGCTGGCGAAGTCCTTCACACGGCCGACGCTGAGGGTATCGTTGTGGGCGATGGTGCTGGCCCACATAAGCTGGGAGGCGGCGTCGTAATCGTGCGGGTCCTGCACCATCACCCGCGCGGCGCGGATCACGGCCTGCATTGTGCCCTCGCAGAGGCGGTCGGTCAGGTCGCAGTCCGGCTCGTTGGTGAAGTAGCGCTCCATGATGTGCGCCAGTATGTCGGTGGCGCCGCTGGCAATCTGATAGGGCGGCAGCGTCATGGTCAACTCCGGGTTCATAATTGCCAACAGCGGACGGTTCAGCTCGGTATTCAGGCCGCGCTTGGTCTTGGTGGCTTCCTGAGTGATGACGCAACTGTCGGACGATTCGCTGCCCGCCGCGGACATGGTGAGCACCACGCCCTTGGGAAGCGACTTTTCCGGCTTGGCTTTGCCGCAGAAGAAGTCCCAGAAATCTCCGTCATAGAGGGCGCCGTGGGCCATGGCCTTGGCCGAGTCGATGGCGGAACCGCCGCCTACGGCCAACACAAAGTCCACTTTTTCCCGACGGATCAGCTCGATGCCTTCATACACCTTGGTGTCGCGCGGGTTGGGCTGCGCGCCGCCCAGGGAGACGTGCTTGACGCCCGCCGCATCCAGAGAGGCCTCCACGCGGGCGATCAGGCCCGAACGCACCGCCGAGCCGCCGCCATAGTGAATCAGCACTTTCGTGGCGCCCAGGGCGCGCACCAGTTCTCCGGTCTGGTTTTCCACGCCGCGGCCAAAGACGAAACGCGTGGGCAGGTAATGGGTAAAGTTGATCATCGCTTACTCCTCCTTGAAAATTTCCAGTACCTTATCGGCGACGCCCCGCGCCAGGGCATGGTGCCCTGTTTTGGCGAGGTGTACGCCGTCCTCTTCCGAGGCGCGGCAGAAGTCCGCCGCGTTGAGAAACTCGCAACGCATCAGTTTGGACATGCGCAGATATTCTTCGGCAAGATGCTTGGAAACCTCTACGCTGCGCGCGTCGAACGCGCCGGCCATGCGCGTGCCAAGCACGTTTTCGTTCAGCGGCGGCGGGGCGACGACCAAAACGCGCGTCGTCTCGCCGCGTCCGTCCAGCGCGTAGAGATGGCAGAGGCGAATCAGGTGCGCCAGCGCCTGGGCGATGGCGGGCGCAGACATGGCAAAACGCTGCTTGGTGTCGTTCGTGCCCAGCATGAGGATTACCAAATCAAGCGGATTGTGCGAAAGCAGGCAGGGCGGCAGATATTGCATGGCGCTTTTGTAACCGCCCTCCACGGGATCGTCAAAGGCGATGGTGCGCCCGCCGAAGCCCTCCTCCAGCACGCGGAACCTCTCGCCAAGGTGCGCCTGCAAAAGCATCGGCCAGCGGTCTTCCTCGCCGAAACGGGGACCGCAGGGGTTGGTGCCGTGGGTATTGGAATCGCCAAAGCAGAGAATACGCCGCCTATTCATACCATTCCATCCATTCCGGGGTGAGATAGCGCCGCACGCACAGGCGCGGCCATACTTCCGGCAGGGCGGAGAGGGCTTTTTCCAGACCTGCCTCAAAGGCCACCGGCACGCCGCTTTCCTGCGAGAGACGCTGAATAAATTCGCGCCCGGCGAGGATTTCGTCCGCGCCCGTCTCCGCGCCGAGGTTGGCGTTGACGGCCAGGCCGGTGATGGCGATGCGCGCGCGGCGCTGCACGCTTTCCATCAGCGAAAGCGCCTGCGAAACATGGGCCGTGCGGGGACGGAAGGGATTGACAACGAAGTATACGTCTGCCGGACAGGCGGAAAACTGCGCGGAATAGCGGCCCAGAGCCACCGCGCCGTCGTCGTCTCCGCCCACGTCGAACACGCACCGGGCGTCGGTCGTAAAGGCGCGCTCCACTTCTGCGGGCAATATGGGAATGTCCACGCCGGAAAGGGCATAGGCCGGATAGACAAGTTCCACGCCGTTTTCAAGCAGCAGGGGTTTCAACTCCGCGCTGCGAAAGAAGGGATTGACAATATCCAGATCAATGAGCATGGCGCGCGCCCTTTTTGCCATTTCCAGGGCCATGTTGACCGCCAGCTCCGTTTTGCCGCTTCCATAGTGGCCGACAAGCACCTTGATGCGGCGGCCTGCAAACAGCCAATCAGTCGACGGTGAACAGGTCGTCATGCGCGTCCTCCTCATGTTTGCGCTTTTTCGGCCTCTGCGCGCCCGGCAGGTTGCTTACGTTGAAAACCGCGTCTTCGCGTTGGTTGCGCGCCTGGGGGTCGGCAGGGTCGATTTTGAACAGATCGTCTTCAAAAATGTCCGGCACGGGCCTGCGCGTTGCCTGCTGCGCCGGCGCGGGACGCTGGCGGGCGGGCCGCCGCTGCGAGGAAGAAGCGCCCAGCGGCGCCTTTCCCGCTTGCGTCCTGGGGCGAGCGGCGCTTTTGGGCGGCCGGGGACGTTCCATTGCCGCGCCAGCGGCGGGGCGCGCCTTTTTTACGGGCGGGCGCTCGCCGCCATCACGCGCGTCCTCGCGAATGAACAACGCGTTGCGGAATTTTTTGCGCGGCGCCTTTTCGGCAGCGAAGAAATCCTCGTCGTCCACCACCACGCGCTTTTTGCGAAACCAGACCCAGTAGGGCCGCCAGCGGATGAGCCAGACGATAATGTCCGTGGCCACGCCGATAACCAGCAGAAAAATCAAAAGTTGCAGCCAGTTGTCCGACAGCCACGCAAGCGGCGATATGCCGCCGCTGCCGGCCAGGTTGAACAGCCTGAGCACCCAACTGGCAAAGCCCTTGAGCCAGCTGAGCAT
>CAJFUU010000184.1 GCA_904420265.1 uncultured Clostridia bacterium | reverse complement strand
GGGTTCGAGTCCCCATGGAGGTGCCAATTTTCCTACTGGCTTTTGAAGGCATGACGGTAGGAATTTTTATTTTTTGGATATTTTATTGAAGGATTTTTGGGACATACGCCGCTGGGATTCGCTTAACTTATGGTATTTCCCGCATCAAAAATGAGACCAAATATATTTATCGGAGAAAGCGCTTGAGGCGTGCATGGCGACAAAAGGCTTTTCGAGAATGCAAAGAAGGTTTATCCGCGGAGGGAAGGGGCGTGCATGGAGATCGCCGGCTTGAAGGCTGGCCTGCAAGTATGGCGCTGGAAGGAAAACAGATTATTTGTTGAGTTGACATTTGCCATATTTCTGGTAAACTGAAAAGGGGGGATGTATATGAACAACGCCATACGCATTGCCGAAATTGTGCTTCCAGTGCTGGTTTCCCTGTTTTTGGGCTGGTTTTCGCGGCTGCGCAATATTCTCAACCGTGCGCAGATTGACGGCCTCAAAGCGTTTGTGGTAACCTACTCCCTGCCTGCCGTGCTGTTCATGGCTTTTGCGGAAATATCCTATGGCCTGGATGTGCTTTTGACGTGCCTGGTTGTGTTTGCGGCCTGTACGGCGATGCTCTTTATCGGCAGGCTGTTTCGCCGCGAAAACCCGCTCCTGGCCTTTTTGGTGACGGGTTTTGAGGCGGGTATGATGGGTTATTCGCTTTATACGCTGCTTTTTGGCGCGGAAAACCTCAGCGTCATGGCCGTGGCGGCGCTGGGCGGAGACGTATTCGTCTTTACGCTCTATATGGCCATGCTGAAGCGCCGGGACGGCGTGCCGCCTGCGCAAATTGCCCGGGAAACGCTGCTTTCGCCCATCTTTTTGGCGGTTTTTGCGGGAATCCTGCTGGGGGCGACCGGCCTGTGGAACGCCATGCGCGGCAATTTCCTGGGCGCGGCGGTCGGCGCGGTGGCGGACTTCCTTTCCGGCCCTACGGCTTGCGCGATTCTGTTTGTGGTGGGGTACAACATCGAATTCAGCCGCGAATCTTTGCGCGGAGCCGTGCGCGCGGCGGGCATCCGCCTGCTTTTGTGCGCGGGTTTTTGCGTCCTTTGCCTGCTCTTCCTTACCTGGACGGTCGGCATGAGCGAACTTTTGCGCTGGGCGCTGATTTTGCTCTTCTCTCTGCCGGGGCCGTATGTGCTGCCCGTATTCGCGCGCGACGAGTCCGATGCGCGCTATGCGTCTTCGTGTCTTTCGCTGTATACGCTCTTGTCAGTAGCCATGTTTTGCGTCATCGCGGTGCTGGCCGTATAGGCGCGCCCGCCCTCACAGCTCCTTTCATGGCGTTGCCGGAGGCAAGAATTGCCGCCAATCCCACCTGCCCGGGTTATGTAGGTATGCTCCAATTTTATCGAACATCAGTTTAATTTTCGCGGAGGAGGCGCTTGGGCGCTTCCTCCCTTATAATTTGTGGTATAATACTTGCAGCCGCATTGAAAGGGGAGGGAGAGCCGTGTCCGCCTTTAAGATACATTCCGATTATCAACCCACCGGCGATCAGCCGCAGGCCATCGCCGCGCTGACCGATGGCGTGCAAAAGGGTTTCAAACACCAGGTACTTTTGGGCGTTACCGGCTCCGGCAAAACCTTCACGATGGCCAATATCATCAAAAACCTCAACCGCCCGGCGCTGGTGATTGCGCACAACAAGACGCTGGCGGCGCAGCTGGCCGGCGAGTTCCGCGAGTTTTTCCCCGAGAACGCCGTGGGCTATTTCGTCAGCTATTACGACTACTACCAGCCCGAGGCCTACATCCCTTCCACGGACACCTTCATTGAAAAGGATTCATCCGTCAACGATGAAATCGACCGTATGCGCCACAGCGCCACGGCGTGGCTCGCCGAGCGGCGCGACGTGGTGATTGTGGCGTCGGTAAGCTGTATCTACGGCCTGGGTGACCCGGAGGAATACGAGCATCTTTCCGTTTCTCTGCGCGAGGGAATGGAGATTGACCGCGATGAACTCTTGCGCCGCCTGGTGGAAATCCAGTATGAGCGCAACGATTTTGAGCAGGAGCGCGGCTCCTTCCGCGTGCGCGGCGACGTTGTGGAAATCATTCCCGCCGCTTCAAATGAAAAGGCCCTGCGCATTGAGTTGTTTGGCGACGAAATCGAGCGCATTGCGGAGGTAGAGATCGTTTCCGGCCATGTGTTGCGCTATCTTGCGCATGTGATGATCTTCCCGGCTTCGCACTACGCCACTTCCCG
>CAJFUU010000183.1 GCA_904420265.1 uncultured Clostridia bacterium | reverse complement strand
GGCGGCGTTAGTCATTCTTTTGACAATCAACGTGCCGTTGACGCTGATCATCTTCGCCATTTTTCCATTTATGATGTATTTTTCCATTCGCTTTTCCAAGCGCATGCGCTCTACGTTCAAGGAATCCCGCCATCAGCTCGGCGAATTGAACGCGCAGGTGGAGGATACGCTTTCGGGCATCCGCGTGGTCAAGTCCTTTGCAAACGAGGATTTGGAAAAGGAGAAATTCGCCGAAGGCAACCGCGGCTTTCTGCGCATCAAACGCCGTATGTACCACAACATGGCGGGCTTCCACTCGGTTACGCGCCTGTTTGACGGGCTGATGTTCATTGTGGTGGTGGTTCTGGGCGCGCTGTTTCTCATCAAGGGCGATGGCGGCATCACTGCCGCGGACTATATCGCCTACATACTTTTCGTGCAGACGCTTCTGACGTCCATTCGCCGCCTGATTGAGTTTTCCGAACAGCTTATGCGCGGTTTGACCGGCATCGAGCGCTTCCAGGAGGTTATGGAAGTGCCCGTGGAAATCGACGACGCGCCGGACGCTGTGGAAGTGGAAAACGTCAAGGGCGACATCACTTTCGACCATGTCAGCTTTACCTACGAAGAAGGGCTGGGAAACGTGCTTACGGACATCAATTTGCACGTGCCCGCCGGGGAAAGCGTTGCGCTGGTTGGCCCCTCGGGCGGCGGCAAGAGCACGCTGTGCAACCTCATTCCCCGCTTCTATGAAGTAACCTCCGGCCGCATCCTGCTGGATGGCGAAGATATACGCAAATATACGCTGCATTCCCTGCGCAGCCGCATCGGCGTGGTGCAACAGGACGTGCACCTCTTTTCCGGCACAGTGATAGACAATATCCGCTATGGCCGCCCCACCGCCACGGACGCGGAGGTTGTAGAGGCCGCCAGGCGCGCCGGGGCGCACGACTTCATCATGGATTTGGAAAACGGCTACAACACTTATGTCGGCGAGCATGGCACCAAGCTTTCCGGCGGGCAAAAGCAGCGCATATCCATTGCGCGCGTGTTTTTGAAAAACCCGCCGGTGCTGATCCTGGATGAAGCCACCAGCGCCCTGGACAACGAAAGCGAACGGCTTGTGCAGCAATCGCTGGAGGAATTGATGCGCGGGCGCACCACCTTCACCATCGCCCACCGCCTGACCACTATCCGCAACGCCCGGGTTATCCTCGTGCTCACGGAAAACGGCATCGTCGAACAGGGCAGCCACGAAGAGCTGATGGCGCGCAAGGGTATCTACTATGATCTTTACAAACTTTATACAGACGAGGAGACGGAAATATGAACGTGCGCGAATATACCGAGGCGGATCTGCCGCGCATGGCGGAAATTTGGAACCAGGTGGTCGAAGACGGCATTGCCTTCCCACAGCTTGAGCCGTTGACGCTGGAGACGGCGCGTGGTTTTTTCCGTGCCCAGAATTTTTCCGCGGTGGCCGAGGAAGACGGGGAGATTTTCGGCCTGTATATTCTCCACCCCAACAACGAGGGGCGTTGCGGCCATATCGGCAACGCCAGTTATGCCGTTGACCGCGCTTCGCGCGGCCGGGGCGCGGGCAAGGCGCTGGTTCAGCATTGTCTGAAAACCGCCGCTGCGCTCGGTTTCCGCCTGATGCAGTTCAACGCCGTGGTGAAAAGCAACCTGGGGGCAATTCACCTGTATGAAAAGCTGGGCTTTGTGCGCGTGGGCGAAATCCCCGGCGGCTTTTTGACGAAGGACGGGCGCTATGAAGACATCGTCCTCTTTTACCACACGCTATAAAAGCGCGCTTCCGGCAAGGCCATGGAGGCAGGAGACGGGTTGCGTTGTTCCATATGCTTTTGCAGGGACAATCGCAAACGCTTCTGCCGCGCAAACTGGCTATGCGGAATGCAGTCATCGCAGCAGCCACTGGCTCTGCGAAAGCCGAATTAAGCGAACGCGCGACGGCTGTCTTTGGAAACGGCGAAAACCCCGCCGCAATCCCCTGCGGCAAGCGCCGGGTTCCGCGCAAAACGGCCGTCCAGGGCGGATGCGAAATGGATTCCGCAACCAGCGCAGTTCATCGAAAAGGGCCGGTCAATCAACGGTTTGCCGCAACGCCGGGGCATCCAGACAAACGGCTCTCCCTGGGCGCAACGCCGGCCGCCCTTCCCTACATCGCCCGTGAAATTCGCCGCGCAGGGCGCGGGTCGCACCGACGCGGCATTGCGTTTGCCAGTTGTCTTTGAAACGGCGAAAACCCCGCCGCAATCCCCTGCGGCAAACGCCGGATGGTTCCGCGCAAATCGAGCCGTCCAGGGCGGATACGGAATGGATTCCGCAACCGGCGCAGTTCATCGAAAAGGGCTGGTCGATCGGCGGTTCGCCGCAACGCCGGGCATCCAAACGAAAGACTTCTCCCTGAGCGCAACGCCGGCCGCCCTCCCCGGCATTGCCCGTGAAATTCGCCGCGCAGGACGCGGGTCGCACTGGCGCGGCATTGCGCTTGCCATTTCCGCCGCAATGCAATCCGGCGTACACGGCGGCATGCGGCAGCCGGCCGTGCGTGACGTTGATGGGAATTGCGGCATGCGGGTCATATCGAAAGCGCGTCTGTTTATGGCAATGACGCCCCCTTTGCGGCGAGGATGTGAAAATCGCACAAGAGTCGTGTGCAACGACTTTGCAGGCGGTTTGACCAGGTTCCATAAGTGCATGATGACCCGGCGGCGCTCGCGCGCTCTGGTTTCGCCAGACGCCCCCCAAAGCGGCGCTTCAGGCTGTCAAAAACCCTGGGAGAGCGCGAGAGAGCCGAAGCCCTTTCGCGCTCTCAATCGTACCCGGCGACATGTGCGG
>CAJFUU010000182.1 GCA_904420265.1 uncultured Clostridia bacterium | reverse complement strand
TGATGGCACATGGAGCGAGTGGGTCGAAAGACCAAGTTGAGTGGCACCGCGGGCAACCGTCTCAAGCAAATGGCTTGAGGCGTTTTTATTTGCCCGGCGAACAGCTTCTCAGTTCAAAATGACGGCGGAACGGCTCGAAAGCCCGCACAACGGGCGCTCCCCTCGTTTGGAGGCAAAAATCCCGTCCCGGCCGGCGGCGTTTTGAACAGAGAACCACGTCTCAGCGCCCTTCCATCAAAAATCATTTTTTGAGGAGGAACCCCCATGAAGAAGTTTGCCGCCCTGTTTATCGCCCTGGTTTTCGCCCTGTCCTGTTTCGCTTTTGCCGAGGAAGAAAGCTATACCATCGGTATCGCCCAGTTTGCCGAGCATGGCTCCTTGGACAACTGCCGCGAAGGTTTCCTGGCCGGCCTTGCCGAGGAAGGCATCGTCGAAGGCGAGAATCTTACCGTCGAGTATCAAAACGCTCAGGCAGATACCAGCATGGCGACGACGATTGCTTCGAATTTTGTGGCCAATGGCTACGATCTGATTTGCGCCATTGCCACGCCGATGGCCGTGTGCGCCTACAACGCCGCTGAGGATGCCATCCCCGTGATCTATACGGCCGTGTCCGCGCCGGAAGAGGCCGGACTCACCGACGGCGGCAATGTCACCGGCACCAGCGACGAACTGCCCGTAGCCCAGCAGCTTGCCACCATCCGCGCCATGCTGCCTGAGGCCGAAAACATCGGCATCCTCTATACCGTAGGCGAGACCAACAGCCTGGTGCAGCTGGAAACCTACAAGGAACTGGCCGGCGATTACGGCTTCACCATCGTCGAAAGCGGCGTCACCAGCGGTGCGGACATCGCCCTGGCCGTGCCCCAGCTTCTGCCGCAGGTGGACTGCCTGACCATGCTTACCGACAATACGGTGGTGCAGTACCTTGAAGTCGTGCTCGATGAAACCGACGCCGCGGGCATTCCGGTGTTCGGCAGTGAAATTGAGCAGGTGACGCTGGGCTGCGTGGCCGCGGAAGGTCTGGATTACGTGGCGCTGGGCATGCAGACCGGCCGCATGGCCGCCCGCGTGCTCAAGGGCGAGGCTGAGGCTTCCGACATCCCCTATGAGACGATTGAAGAAAGCGCCCTCTACGTCAACACCGCCGCCTGCGAGGCCCTGGGCGTGACCATTCCCGAGGATTTGATGGCCCGCGCCACCGACATGGCCGAATAAGAAAACCAAAGTTCGCTGCCGCAGGGCGCCGCTTTTCAAACCGTGGAAGCGGCGCCCGGGTTGCGGCGGTTTTGACGCCCTGCGAAAACGGCGGTTCCGCCGGCGCGGCGTTGCCCGCGCAGGAGCCGTTTCGCCGCATTGCGAATGGCGCAGGACCCGTTGCGGGCGTTTGCAACCTCGCGCGCAAACACGACGGAAGGATGAAGCACCGTGCTGATGAACTTTCTGAACGCCCTGCCCAGCACTCTGGAGCAGGGGCTTATCTACGCCCTGCTGGCGATGGGGGTTTTGATTACCTATACGATTCTGGATTTTCCGGATCTGTCTGTGGACGGCACCTTTCCCCTGGGCGGCGTCATTTCCACAATGCTCATTGCCGCCGGGCAAAGCCCGATGGTGGCGCTGCTGGCGGCGGTGGCGGGCGGCGCGGTGGCGGGGCTATGCACGGGGCTGATCCACGTCAAACTCAAGGTGCGCGATTTGTTTTCGGGCATCATCGTTTCCACGGCGCTTTATTCCATCAACCTGAAAATCTCCGGCGGCAAGTCGCTGGCGACCATCGGTCGCCAGGATGTGACGCTGTTTCAGAACAACGCCCTCGCAGACTTCCTCGGCGGCATCGTCGGGGATTACAGCACGCTGGTAATCATCATGCTGGTGGTGCTGGCGGTGAAAATCCTTCTGGATTTGTTCCTCAAAACGCGCGCCGGCTACCTTCTGCGCGCCGTGGGCGACAACGAGCGCGTCGTGACGGCGCTGGCCTGCGACAAGGGCCGCGTGAAGATCATCGGGTTGATGATCGCCAACGCCTTTGCGGCGCTTTCGGGCGCGGTGCTCTGCCAGCATCAGCGCATGTTTGAAGTTTCCATGGGCACGGGCTCGATGGTGCTGGCGCTGGCCAGCGTCATCATCGGCATGAATCTGTTCCGCCGCGTTTCCTTCATCAAGGGTACCACGGCGGCCATTATCGGCGCCATTGTGTACAGAATGTGCGTCTCTCTGGCCATTGCCTGCGGCATGGGCGCCAGCGATTTGAAACTCATCACCGCCGTTCTGTTCCTCATCATCCTCGCGGCGGGGCTTTTGCGCAAGGGAGG
>CAJFUU010000181.1 GCA_904420265.1 uncultured Clostridia bacterium | reverse complement strand
GCCGCGCTGCTGGCCGCCCTGCTCCTTTTGTCGGGGTGCCAGTACAGCGTCGTCGAGGACGCAGACGAGCAGCAGCTCTCGCTCGGCCAAGCCGCCGCCGCGGAAGCGGTACTCCCCTCTCCCACCGCCACGGTTGCTCCGTTGCAAAACGGCAATCGCGATGCGGAGGGCGAAACCGCCGTGGCCGACCTGCAAACGCGTCTGCAGGAACTGAACTACCTTTCCGGCAAAGCGGACGGTATCTTTGGCGACGGTACCGAGGCGGCGCTCAAGGAGTTCCAGGCGCTCAACGGCCTTGAACAGACCGGCGCCCTTGACGCGCAGACGCGCGCAGCGCTGGAAAGCGCCGCAGCCGTGCCCATGCCCACGCCCGAGCCCACGCCGCTGGCCGAAGGCGCCAAGGGCGACGGCGTGCGGGAAGTGCAAAACGCCTTGCGCGCCTACGGCTTTATGACCGGCTCGGCCGACGGCGACTTCGGCGCGCTCACCGACGAGGGCCTCAAGCTGTTCCAACAGTACCTTTACACGGTGGACGGCCGTGCCTACTACACTACGCCCGAACCCACCGTAGAGCCTTCGCCCACGCCTACCCCCTCGCCCACGCCGGAACCCTCGCCCACATTGCTGCTTTCGCAGGGCGCGGATGAAGAGGCGCTCAGCCAGCCCACGGCAACGGCCGTTCCCACGCCTACGCCCTACGCGCCCGACGGCATTGTCTCCGATGCGCTCATGGCGGCGCTGATGAACTTCAACGTCTACCGCGTGGATATGGAGCGCGGCTCGCGCGATACCAACATCCTGGGCGAAGTGCACCGCCTGCAAAGGCGCCTGGATTCGCTCAACTACCTCGAGGGCGGCATTGACGGCATCTTTGGCGGCGGCACCGAATCAGCGCTGAAGTACTTCCAGAAGCGCAACAAGCTGGAACAGACCGGCGTGGCCGACGAAGAGACGCAGCGCGTGCTCTTCAGCGATTCCGCCGTCAAGTCCGACCGGCCCAAGTGCATGTACCTGCTCAAAATTTCCGTGGACGACCAGCGCGTGTACGCCTACAAGTGGGTCAACGGCAGCTATTCACAGCTTGTGCGCACCATGAAGTGCTCCACGGGCACCACTTCCGACCCCACGCCGCTGGGCACATTCACAGCGGGCGGGCCCTGCGGCCGCTGGTACTACTTCAAGAAGTTCGATTGCTGGGCGCAGTACGCCTACCGCATCAACGGGCCGTACCTGTTCCACTCGGTGCTCTATTCCGAGAAGGACACCTCCACGCTGCGGCAAAGTTCGGTCAACAACCTGGGCCGCCGCGCCTCTCACGGCTGCGTGCGCCTGTCCGTGGACGATGCCAAGTGGATCTATAACAACTGCCCCGCCGGCACGACGGTGACAGTATACTGACTGGATCCGCCTTGGGGGAGAGAAATCTCTCCCCCGGATACATATTTAATCGTATGTTTACTTTCTTGGCCCGAAAGAGCGACAAATTTTGTTTATAATAGTGTACGTATAGCATTGTCATGAAGGGGTGTGACCTTTGTTTCGCAAGTTCCTTTCCTTTGCTTTGATTCTCTGCCTGCTGTGCGGCAGCGCCGCGGTCGCGGAAACGCAGTCTCCCGAACCGACCGAAGAAATCCCCGAGGGCGCGCTTGCCAACGGCTCGGTGGACAGCGCCGGCGAAAGCGATGTGGCGCAGCTTCAGGAAAGCCTGATTGAATTGGGCCTGCTCACCGGCGAGGCCGACGGCCACTTTGGCGACGGCACGGAAGACGCCGTGGCCGTCTTCCAGGAGATGTACGGCCTGGAGGCCACCGGCGTGGCCGATGAAGAAACGCTGGCCGCCCTGTCGGTCGCGCAGATCGGCGTAAGCGAAATTCAGGAAAAGCTGATCGAATTGGGCGTCATGTCCGGTACGGCCGACGGCGTGCTCGGCCAAGCCACCGAGGCGGCCCTGGAAGTCTTTCAGCGAATGTACGGCCTCACCGCCACCGGTGTGGCCGATCCCGAAACGCGCGAACTGCTCTTTTCGGAATCCAACCTGATCTTCGGCATTCAAACCAAGCTGATTGAACTTACATATCTCACCGGCGTGGCCGACGGCGTGCTCGGCCCGGCCACCGAAACGGCCATTTCCGAGTTTCAGGAAGTGCACGGCCTCACCGTCACCGGCGTGGCCGACCCGCAAACGCGCGAACTGTTGCTGGGCGGCGGCAACCTTTCCCCCAAACCCACGCCCACGCCCACGCCGCGTGCCAACGGCGCGCAGGGCAGCGATATAGAGCTGGCCCAGCAGCGCCTGGCTGAGTGGGGCTTCCTGGAAGGCTCGGTGGACGGCCATTACGGCGACGATACTGAAGACGCCGTCAAGGAATTCAAAACCTATCAGTACGAGGATTATCAGGCTTATCTGGAAGCCAATCCCACGCCCACGCCTGTGCCTACGCCCACGCCTACGCCCGAACCCACGCCTTCATTGGCTCCGGGCGAACAGCCACGCGTGGTGGACGCCACTCTTGCGCCCACGCCCAGCCCCACGCCCAGTCCCACGCCCTACGCGCCGGATGGTGAAATCAGCGATACGATGCTGGAGTTTTTCAAGGCGGACAACTTTACCGTCTACCGCGAAACCGTGCGCAACGGCGACGAGGGCCGCGAAGTGGAGCGCGTGCAGCGGCGGCTGCATCAGCTCAGCTACCTCTACAGCGTGGACGGCGCTTTCGGCACGTTGACGGAAAACGCCCTGAAGTACTTCCAGCGCAAAAACAACCTTGACCAGACCGGCGTGGCCGACGAGCAAACGCAAACGCTTTTGTTCAGCCCCAACGCCATCGAAAGCGAGGAATACGTCTTCCCCTACAAGCTGGTTGTCGATATTTCCGACCGCCGCGTCTATGTCTATCGCTGGACGGGCGCCGGATATGGCGAGCGCATCAACACCCTCAAGTGCTGCGTCGGCGCGCCCTCTACGCCCACGCCGCTGGGCACCTATCAGGCCGGCGGCGCCATCGGCGGACGATGGTACTACTTCAAGGATTTCGACTGTTACGCGCAGTACGCCACGCGTATCGTCGGCGGCATACTGTTCCACTCGGTCACCTACAGCCGGCCGAACGAGAATTCCGGCGGTTCCACGCGAAGTCTGGGCCGCGCCGAATCGCACGGCTGCGTGCGCCTGACGGTGAGCGACGCCAAGTGGATTTACGACAATTGCCCGCGCGGCACCACCGTAGTGGTTCAGGAATAACTGTAAAACAAGCCCCGTCCAGCAGGATGGGGCTTCAAAATGTTGACAAAGTCAACAGACTGCCAGAGTGATGAGAAAACCTATAAAGCAAGGAAGCAAACTTGCAGACAAAGGGCCTTGCACAGACGTAAGCGATTGAAAACTGCAACTACAGCCGACGCAGGAAGCGAAAATTGCCGCTGATTTCTTCTTTAATCAGGGCAATTTTTGCGCTTGCGGGCTTTGTCAGCGCTCCGATGTCCGCAAGATAGAGGGCCAGCTTGCAGACAAGGAACTTATATGGCCGAAGGCGACCACTGGCTGCAAGCGCGACTGACGAGCAAACTTCGCTATTTGACAAAGTGGCAAGGTTTCGCCACAACCCTTCGCGCCGAAAGGCGTTGCTCTATAACCCTTCCCCACAGGACAGGCCATGTTTGCGGTCGCCGTCTCCACCCGTTTTTACTTTCGCCAGCCGCGTCATCCGCCCCGCATCGCCCGCGCAATGCCCCAACCTGACGAGGCTCCTTGCATCGCAAGCTTCCGACTGCTTCAAAAGCGGCGGACTCTGGCCTTTGCGACCGAGCCCGGGTTATACCGTTGGCAAACCGGGAAAAATCCCCATAGCTTCCGAAAACCGGGCCGGACGGCTTTAAATCCCTTTGCAAGCCATCTTCTCCCGCGAACGCCGGTTGACCGGCCGCGCAAAAGGCGTTATAATAGAATGTGAAAACGGAGGTCTGCGATGAATACCATCCAGTTTAAATACGCCATCGAGGTCGAGCGCACCGGCTCCATCTCGCAGGCCGCGGAAAATCTCTATATGGCGCAGCCCAACCTCAGCAAGGCAATCCGCGAATTGGAAGACGCCTTGGGCTTTACGGTGTTTGAACGCACCTCGCGCGGCGTTGTGCCCACGCGCAAGGGGGAGGAATTCCTCAAATTGGCGCGCAGCGTGCTTATGCAAATTGGGCAAATGGAGGCCCTCAAGGACGACCGGCGCGACCATGTGCAGCGCTTTTCGCTCTCCATGCCGCGCGGCAGCTACATTGCCGACGGGGTATCGCGCTTTATCGCCGCGCTGGACCCCCACGGCGACATGCGCCTGAGTATTAAAGAAACCAATTCCGTCCAGACGGTGAACAACGTGCTTTCCGGGCGTTTCCGCATCGGCATCATCCGCTACCGCGTGCAGCACGAATCGCATTTCCTCGATTTTCTTGACGAAAAGGAACTGACCTTTGAACAGCTTTGGGAATATGATTACGAGGTGCTTCTCTCCCGCGAACATCCGCTAGCAACCATGGATCCGCTTGATCCCACGCGCCTGGAGGACTATATCGAACTGACCCACGGCGACAAAACCGTGCCGCATCTTTCTTCGTTGCCGCGCACGGCGCACCGGCCGGGCGACTGTGAAAACCGCCGCATACTCATCTACGAACGCGCGGCGCAGTTTGAATTCCTCAGCCGCGTGCCCGGCACCTATATGTGGACCTCGCCCGAGCCGCGCCGCGTGCTGGAACCGTGGGGGCTTTTGCAAAAAAAATGCCCGTCCAACCGCCGTTACCGCGATATACTCATCTATCCGCGCCGCTACACGCTCAACGAGTACGACCGGCTCTTCATCGACAAACTTTTTGACGCCCGCAACGACATCGCCTTTGGCGACCGCCGCGATTTGCAGTAAAGTTCCAGCCATGCCGGCGGTCAAAATGTTGACAAAGCCAACAGTCTGACAGAGTGATGAGAAAGCCTGCAAGACAAGGAAGCAGACTTGCAGCCAAGAATTCTTGCACAGACGCAAGCGACCGCAGACTGCCAGTGCGGCTGAGGCAGGAAGCGAAAATTGCCTCTGATTTCTTTGGACAGTACCCCAAGCAACGGACAAAGGAAAAAAGTGGCCTCCTGTCGTAGAATAGGAACTGCGACAGGAGGTTT
>CAJFUU010000180.1 GCA_904420265.1 uncultured Clostridia bacterium | reverse complement strand
TATATTCCGTGCCAACGCTCGCCTCTGGCACCTGCCAGAAGGGCCATTCGGGGTGAAACAGCCAAAATCGTTCCCGCCAACGGGCAAGGTATTCCCGAACCGGTTCTTCTGGGAAATGCCCCAGCTTCCACAGGCTTTGCCAGCGCGCGAGCGCCTCATCCGTAGAAGGGCGCGGCGCTCCGGCGCTGTAATACAGCGGCACTTCCCGGCCCGCAACGTCTACCCGCGCAAAAACCGAATGCAGCACCGCCAGAAGCAGCCGCAGCACGGCCACGTCCTGCGTAGGCAGTTCTCCGGCCAGATCTACATAATCCCGGGCATGCAGCAGCGCGTCGGTCAGGGAGACCTCCCGCACGCCGCAGTCTGGCAGCAATACCCGAATCCACGGCTCCTCCAGCAGGTTAAACTCCACTTCTTTCATCCGTCTCCTCCTTGCGATAGGTCAATCCATCCGCCTGGCCATACGCAAGCGCCATTCCGGCCAGGCGCGCCGTTTGTCTCTCGTCCAAAAGCAGAACCAACTCGCCCTTCAACATGGGAGACTGTTGCCATTGAGACAGGTATTTCCGGTTTTGCTCCTCCAGCTCCGCGATCACTGCGTCGATGTTCCAGCGATGGCCAAAATAGCCCGGCAGGCGAAGTTTCTGCCTTGCGATTTGCAGGCTTTCCTCCTGAGAGGGCGGCCGGTCCGTGGCGACGGCGCGTCCGTCCTGCTGCCAAGGCAGGAAGCGGACGCTGCCGTCCGCTTTTCGCATCATCACCAGTACGTCCACCGATGGCTCGCCGTCGCGCACGGCGGCGCGCGCAGCGGCTTCTCCGACATCCTGCGCGTCGTGCATCCAATCGTCCAATACGTTCAACTGCGGGAAAAGCGGATGGGATTCCGGCGGGAGGATGGCGAAAGCCTCGGCCCTGCGGCCCTGTTCCCGCTGCGCCGATTCATATGCTTGCCGCGCCTGTTCGCTCTGCGCATCCGGGGCAAGGCAGTCACCCGTCTCCCAGCCGTATGCGTCCTGCACAAGCCGGGGAATGTCGCCCGGCAGGGAGATGCGTTGCGGAAGCAATTTCCGGGTACGCCCCAGCAGCCATTCGCCGTAGACGGCTTTGCTGCCGGGGTCAAACGCATCCTCCGCCGTATCCAGCACGGCGCAACGCGCCTGTCTGAACCGGGGTGGACGGTCTGCGCGTTCATGGCGGTGCAACCTGCCAATGCGTTGCAGCAGGAGGTCCATCGGACAAAGTTCTGTAACCATAAAGTCAAAATCGATGTCCAGGGACTGTTCCATGACCTGCGTGCCCACCACGATCAGGCGGTTTCGCTGACCGAAGTCCGAGTTTTTGCCCAGGCGGGCCAGCAATTCCCTTTCCTTTGCGGCGCGGTCGGGCATTAAAAACTGCGCATGGAACAAAAAGACCTCAAATTCGGGAAGCGCTGCGCGAAGTTCCGCCGCCAGCGCTTGCGCCTTTCGGACGGTGTTGACCAGAACGCCGGCGCAACCGCCCTGCCGCATCGCGTCCTGCAGAAGCGAAGGCAGTCCCCGCGCATCCACGGTCTGAATTTGAATTTGACGCCCAACACCTTGCGGCGGAATGCTTTTCTGGTGCACGCAGCCACCGTCGGCCCATGTCAACAGCGGATAACCGCGGTTGACGCGCCACGCGCCATCCCCCGCTCCCGTGCCCAGATAGGCCTCTATCAATTCGGCGCGGCGCTTGGCCGGCAACGTGGCCGACAGCAGGATGACCGGCACATGGTAGCAGCCCAGCCAGGCGAGGGCGCGGTCCAAATACCTGTTCATGTATGTATCGTAGGCATGGCATTCATCCACAATTACCACTTTGCCCGCCAGCCCCAGATGCCGCAGCATCAGGTGCTTTTGTTTGAGCGCGGCCATCAGCAACTGGTCCACCGTGCCGATGACAAAATCCGCCAGCAGGGCCTGCTTACGGCCCTGGAACCAACCGTGTACAAACGCGCCGCCGTCCCGGGCGTCCTCCTCGGTAACTGCGCGGCCGGGAATCAGTTGGCGGTAGTCCTCGTTCAACTCTGCCATGCCGTGCGCCAGACGGATGGAATGCGCCGCTTCCTGCGATTGCTTTTCCGCCCACGCCGCAAGGCGGCCAAATATGCCGTTGGCCGTGGCCTGTGTGGGCATCCCGAAATAAAGCCCTCCCAAACGAAACCGGGCGGCAAGGATTTCAGCGGCCGCCAGCGCCGCCTCGGTCTTGCCGACGCCCATCTGCGCTTCCAAAATCAGAATGCCAGGGTTGCCCATTCCGGCGGCAACATCCAGCGCCGCACACTGAATCCCGTTGGGCAAAAACCCAAACCTTTGCCGGAAGGCCGCATCGTCCATGGCGGTATATTCCCCTTCCCAAGGCGCGGTCAAATCCAGCGCGCGCCAGGCGCGGTAAGCTCGCTCGGGGTACGCCGCTTCCTCTCCAAGGGAATCCACAGGAATCAGGGGGAAATAACGGCTGTTGCTGGCGATCCAGTCAGCCATCGTCAAAAGGCCCGTCAGGAGCAGTTCTGCGGGAATGCTTAAATCCGGCAACGCATCCGGCGAGGCAAAGCCCGCCAGAGACAACGCTTCCTGAAACATTTCCCGCCAAATCGCCATCCAGAGCCGCCGCTGTCCTTTTCCCCAGTAATTGCCGTGGAATACCTCAATTTGCTCGCTTATATAATTGTTCGCTTCATTTTCTTGGGGCTTTCCGTGATGCGCCCCGGCAATGGACGCCAGCCCCGCCGGACAACCAAGTTCCAACAAAATGGCTTCGCTCGCCCGGGCGTGCGGCGTTTTGCCGTCGCTTTGCAGGCGTTCTCGCAGAGAAAGCGCTTGGGCCACGCGATCGCGCGCTTCGGGAATATGCCGCAAAATATTGCTCTGGAATACCACTGTGGCCTTGCCAATATCGTGCGCCGCTCCAAGAAAGCAAGCCGTGCGCACAAGGCGTTCCTCTTCCAAGCCAATGATGCCGCGCACGGATTCCGGCAGCCAGTGCCGCACGAGAAGCCGCATTACTTCGGCCGTATCCCTCGCATGCATCCACAGCGGCAACCACAGGACGTCGCCGTCCGGAGAGGACTTGCCTGCCAACATCTTTGTCAAGCTGGGCAATAGGCATCCCCCCTCTGCTTTCCAATGAATGGTTATATTATACAATAAAACGAAGTTTATGTCTATAACAATTTTAATTTATATTTAAATTTCGACAATTTTATGTTTGTCAACAGGCATGTATGGCTGCCAATACACGGCGATCGAGCGCATCGTCTGAATTCCAAATAGATGTCACCAAGGGGGCTACAAAATGAATTTCATGGGCATTCCCATTTTCAAACGGCCATTTTAAGTGCGTCAAATATGCGCGGTATACCGCAAGCGCGCATCGGGCAAATGGCATCAGAAGCCTGAGCCTGTCCCCTTCTATGATAAAGACCATCCTTCTTATTTGGCCGCAATGCAGATGGTTTCTCCATAGCTATATCGCGCCATAAGGCTGCAGGCAGCGTTTCCGTATACCATCCCAAAACATAAGAAGGATTTCCCACAGCCCGGCTTCCCCCTGTTTTTCATTTATGAATACCCGCCAGGCGAGATTCTGCCGCTTGTTTTGGTCCGAATGATATAAAACTTTGTGCTGTTTCAAATCTCCAAAGCTGCATACCTCGAGTATAACAAAAGACTGTCAACTTTCGCTGACAGTCTTTTTTGGTCGAGGTGACAGGATTTGAACCTGCGACCTTTTGGTCCCGAATTCTGATCTCGCAAGGCTTTTGAATCCTTGTTTGTCCATTTGATTCCTTCTTCGACAGGATTTGTTCGGATGGGAAAGCGTAGAAAATTGGAGGATTTGTGTTGCTACTAGCCGGGATTCTGCGCGACATCAGGTATGT
>CAJFUU010000179.1 GCA_904420265.1 uncultured Clostridia bacterium | reverse complement strand
TTGAGCAGGGTTTCCTGCGCCGTCTGGCCATTCTTTCAGTATTCTGCGTGGTCATGTTCATCGTGGTGCCGCTTTTGATTTACTACTTCTCGTACTACTGGCAACTGCGCGTGAGCGGCGATTTCTCCATTTCCCGTGTGGTCAACCTGCAAAAGAGCATTTTCGACTACCACGCCGGCCTGGGCGGGGATACGCACGCCTTCCGCTCCGAATGGTACGAGTGGCCAGTAATCGCCTGGCCGATGTGGTACTATTCCGGCTCCGCCTATCAGCCTGCGGGCATGATTTCCTCAATTTCCTGCATGGGCAACCCGGCGGTGTTCTGGTTCGGCCTGGCGGCGATACTGTTCGTGGCTGTACGCGTATCCTGGGAAAAGCGCGCTCCGCGCGCGTTTGTGCTGGTGCTGGTGTCGTTTTTGTCGCAATACCTGCCTTGGGTTCTGGTGCCGCGTTCGACGTTTATCTACCACTACTTCGCCAGCGTGCCGTTCATCATCATGGCCTCGGTGCTGCTGCTAAACCGCGTGCGCAGGCGTTCGCGGGACGGCTTTATCGCCGCCACGGTGATTTTGTGCGTCGCGGCTTTGGCGCTGTTTGTGGCCTTCTATCCGTTGGAAAGCGGGCTTCCAGTGTCCCGCGCCTACGCGCAGTATCTGCGCTGGTTTAACTGGGTGAATTTCTAAAGGGAGCTACGCGCTCCAGGAGGGGGAAGGGCCATGCTTGCTTCCATTCTGAGTCTGGGCCTTGCGGGCATCGAGGGGTTTGTCGTCACAGCCGAGGTCAACCTTGCGCCGGGCATGCCCGCTTTTGACATCGTCGGCCTGCCGGACGCGGCGGTGCGCGAATCGCGCGAACGCGTGCGGGCGGCGCTGCGCAACTGCCGTTTCCCCTTCCCCACCGAGCGGCTGACCGTGAATCTCGCGCCCGCAGATCTGAAAAAGGAAGGTCCCGCCTTCGATCTCCCCATCGCCCTGGGCGTACTGGCCTGCGCGGAAGTTGTAGACGCCAAAGCCCTGCGGGAAACCGCGGCGCTGGGCGAACTTTCTCTCGAAGGCGCGGTGCGGCCCGTGCGCGGCGCGCTGCCAATGGTCATTTCGGCGCTGGAGGCGGGCGTCAAGCGCGTAATGCTGCCGGAAAAGAACGTCAACGAAGTGCGTTGCATAGAGGGCATAGAAATCCTTGGCGTTTCCCATCTCAAGGAGGCCGTCGCCCACTTTACGGGCGAAAGGCCCATTTCCCCCATCGCGCCGGTTCAATATTCGCAACTGCTTTCGCGGCGCGAGCACAGCGCGGATTTTTGCCACGTGCGCGGCCAACGCTCGGCCAAACGCGCCCTGGAAATCGCCGCTGCAGGCGGGCACAATGTGCTGATGATCGGCCCGCCCGGTTCCGGCAAGACGCTGATGGCGCGCTGCTTGCCCACCATATTGCCGGACATGACCTTCCAGGAGGCGCTGGAAGTTACGCGCATCCATTCCGTGGCCGGCAGCGTGCCGGAAAGCGGCCTGCTCACCGAGCGCCCCTTCCGCTCGCCGCACCACACCGCTTCGCATGCGGCGCTGGTGGGCGGCGGCGCAGGGGCTTTGCCGGGCGAAATTTCCAAAGCCCACAACGGCGTGCTGTTTCTGGACGAGCTGCCCGAGTACCGCCGCGATGTGCTCGAAGCCCTGCGCCAGCCCCTGGAGGACGGCTTTGTAACCGTGGCGCGGGTGAGCGCGCAGGCCACGTATCCGGCGCAGTTTACGCTGGTATGCTCCATGAATCCCTGCCCGTGCGGCAATCTTGGCAGCCGCACGCAGCCCTGCCGGTGCACGCCGATGCAGATTCGCCGCTACCTGAACCGCATTTCCGGGCCGCTGCTGGATCGCATCGACATGCACATTGAAGTGGAATCCATTCCCGCGGAGCGCCTCTCCGGGCCGTCGGACGAGGAGCCGTCCTGCGCCATCCGCGAGCGCGTCGAGGCCGCGCGCGAACGGCAGCGGGAGCGTTACCGCGATTACCCCGGCGATTTGCGCATCAACGCGCATCTCAACGCCCGCACGCTGAACCGCGCCTGCCCGATGACGGACGGGGCGCGCGCCCTGCTCGAACTTTCCAGCGAAAAGCTGAACTTCTCCAACCGCGCCTACACGCGCATCCTCAAGGTAGCGCGCACCATCGCCGATTTGGCGGGAGAAGATGTCATTGGCGAGGAGCACGTCTCCGAAGCCGTGCAGTACCGCACGCTCGACCGCAAGTATTGGGGGTAGGCCGGGCGTTTTTCCGACGGGTTGCGGCATTTACCGCGATGGCGATTCCCTTTACCACTCCGCAGGGCATCGTTGGAAGAAATTCCGTGTATCGTCCCTTTGGAGTTTTGCGCAACCGATGACCAGACGGCCGCCGGCAGGGTGGCAAACCGTTGCCGCTGCAATTGCCCGCACGGTTCCCGCGCCGTCTTTGCGCTCAAACGCGATCCGCAGCGAAGGTTGCCGCCCGCTTCAGCGCGCCGAAAGTGCCGCCGTCTCCCGGGACGTGACGGGCTGGGCGCGCAAATGGCATAGCGCCTGTGATTTACAATGATTTGTGGGGGATAGGTATGGAATACAGCGTCATGGAGCAATACTGGATATGGCTTTCCAGCGTGGACGGCATCGGTCCCCGGCGGTTTTACCGGCTGCTGAGCCAGTACGGCGACGCGCGCGCCGTATGGGATAACGTTGGCGATGCGGACATGGCCTTTCTCGGCCCGAAAGCGCTCAAGAGCCTGCGCGAAGCGCGCACAGAGGCCTGCTTTTTCCGCCTGTTTACACACATGGAGCGCGCAGGCATGCGCGCCGTGCCCCGCATCAGCGAGGGCTACCCCGCCGCGCTGAACGAAATCCACGACCCGCCGCCGACGCTGTATGTGCGCGGCGAAGCGCCGCTTTCGGGGCAACGCATGTTTGCCATCGTCGGTTCCCGGCAGGCCACGCGCGACGGCAAGCGCGCCGCCCGGGAGTTTGCCGCCACGCTAGCCCGCGAAAGCGTCTGCGTGGTCAGCGGCCTGGCCCGCGGCGTGGATACCTGCGCGCACGAAGGGGCGCTGGAAGGCGGCGGCGCGACCATCGCCGTGCTCGGCAGCGGCGCGGACGTGATCTATCCGCCGGAAAACGAGCCGCTGGCCGCGCGCATACTCGATTCCGGCGGGGCGATCGTTTCCGAATATGCGCCTGGAACGCGGCCCTCGCCGGGCAACTTTCCCTCTCGCAACCGCATCATCAGCGGCCTTTGCGAAGGCGTTTTGCTGGTGGAGGGTTCGCAGACTTCCGGGGCGATGATCACCGCCGGATTGGCCGGCGAGCAGGGCCGCGACGTGTTTGCCGTGCCCGGCTCCATTTACGCGCCGCTGAGCGCCGCGCCCAACCGCCTCATTTTTGACGGCGCCTACCCCGCTCTGTCTGCCTGGGACATCCTCGAGCACTACCGCTGGGCCTCGCGTCCCGCCGCAGGCGAGGCCAAAACGAGGGAAATTGCCCTGGACGATGAAGAGCGGACTTTGTACAATGCGCTGCTTGAACAGGAACTTTCCTTCGACGAATTGTCGGTTCTAAGTAAATTTCCCGCGTCAAAACTCAATTCGCTCTTGACAAGCCTCGAACTTCGGGGCATAATCGTAAAAGCGCCAGGTGGAATTTACCGGGCGTATCAATAGTAGGTTTTTTTCATGGAGGCTTGAATGGCGACAAAACTGGTAATTGTGGAATCCCCGGCCAAAGCGAAGACG
>CAJFUU010000178.1 GCA_904420265.1 uncultured Clostridia bacterium | reverse complement strand
GTGGAGTGGCAAAACCCCGACACGCTGGGGCCGATGAACTTCTTCCAGAAATTGCAGGCGGCGTTTTTCCAGTCGGTAACGCTGCGCACGGCGGGCTTTAACACCATCGACCAGGCTGCGCTGATGCCCGCTACGAAGATGATTTCGGTGATCCTCATGTTCATCGGCGCGTCGCCGGCCTCTACCGGCGGCGGCGTCAAGACTTCGACGATGGCGGTGCTCTGCCTCAACGTGCGCATGGTGGCGCGCGGCCGCTCGGAAATTTCCGCCTACCGCCGCACCATTGCCCGCGAAATTGTGCAACGCGCGCTGGCTATTGTGATGATTGGCCTGGCTGTTTTGCTGATTGACATTATGGCGCTGACAATTCTGGAGCCGCAGGCAAACTTCCTCGATTTGGCGTTTGAATGCGCCTCGGCGCTGGGCACAGTGGGCGTTTCCTCGGTGGGCACGTACACGCTGGAACCGCTTTCAAGAGCGCTTTTGATTCTGGCAATGTATATCGGCCGCGTAGGGCCCTTGACGTTGACAATGGCGCTTGGACATAAACAGGCACAGACCAAGGACGCGTTCCGCTATCCCGAAGAGCGCGTGTTGGTCGGCTAACGGAGGGAAAAGACAATGGTTAGAAAGCAATTTGTGGTGGTCGGACTGGGACGATTCGGCGCGACGCTGGCGGCGACACTGTGCGCAAACGGCGCGGAAGTGCTGGCCATTGACATCGACGACGAGCGCGTGGAGAACCTGCGCGACTATGCAACGCATTGCGTGCAGGCCAACGGCATGAACCGCGAAGCACTGGTGCAGCTGGGTGTGCGCGATTTCGACGTGGCTGTGGTCACCATTGCCGGCGACCTGCGCGCCAGTTGCATGACTACGATGCTGATGAAAGAGCTGGGCGTGACCTATGTGGCTGCCCGCGCGCAGGACGAAATTCACGGCCGCATGCTCACCAAGCTGGGGGCGGACAAGGTAATTTTCCCCGAGCGCGATATGGGCAAGCGCGTCGCGCATAATCTCATGGCCGGCAACATATTGGATTTTATAGAACTTTCGCCGGATTATTCAATGGTGGAAATCCAGCCGCTGCAGGAGTGGAATGGCAAAACGCTGGCGCAGCTTGATTTGCGCAAACGGTTGGGCATCAACGTCATCGCCATCCGCCGCGACGGCCACGTGGACCCGTCGCCCATGCCGGGCACGGTGCTTTCCGTGAACGACCGCATGCTGGTGCTGGCCGGACAGGATATTATAAAAAAACTGGGGAACGCATAACCGCATGCGCGCCCCGAAAGGAGCGCATATGCAAACTTGCCTGCTTCTTGGAGACGGCGGGGGACGGCTTGACGGGCTGGCCCCCGCTCTGTCTTGCCTTGGCTGCGCGTGCGAACGCGCGCCGCGGGATGTGGAAAGTTTCTGCGCGCGCGAGGCCGAGCGCGGCCTTGCGCTCATCGGCGCGGCGGAAGGGTCGCTGCGCGCGCTGCTGTTGGCGGAGCGCTATCCCGTGGAGGCGCTGGTGCTCGTGGGTTGCCCGCTGCGTCCCCGCGGGCGTTCGCCCCTGCGCCGGCGCGCCGAGCACAACCTGTTTTGCGTGGTGGCCGATCTGCTGGTGATCCAGCCGCTGTGCGACGCGCAAATGCTTCCCCGCGGCGCCGATGTGCTTTTGCGCGGCGTCAATTCGCGCCGGAGAAAGCGGCTGGATTTGGGCCGCGACTTCGCGGATATGTGGATAAATTGTAAACAACCGCTCATTGAGGCGATTTTGGACTTCCTCCAGCCGGAAAACGACGCAAAAAGGCTTGCGCGCCCGCGCGAAACGTGGTAAGATGAACAACAGGCGGCGCACCCGGCTCCGGGCGTTGCGCTGCCGTGCGGTCCGCCCGGCGGGGGCGAGGGCCGCGTCGCCGCGCAAATGATTTTGCGGGAACGGCGCAGCCCGCCGCGCGTTCGACACGCGGTGGCTGAAAAGGAGGACGTGCTGATGAACAAGAGAATCTGGAAGCTGGCGGCGCTGTGCCTGGCGCTGTGCCTGGCCCTGACGGGCTGCAACCTGATCGCCATTGATCCCATCCTGCAGATCGCCGAGGACCGCGCGGCCCTGGAAGACACCTACCAGACGGTGTTGGCGGAGTATGACGGCGGCAACATCACCGTGGCCGATATCATCTATGATTTTAACCTGCAATGGTATATGTACTATCAGGTGTATAGCAGCAGCGGCATGGAAATGCCCGACGGCACGGAGGAGAGCATCGAGGAAAGCTGCGTCTACCTCGCGCTGAACCGCGTCGCCCTGCAAAAGCAGGCCCAGGAGCGGGGAATCGCGCTGAGCGATACGGAAATCGCCGAACTGGAAGAGACCGTGCGCTCGACGTATGAATCCACGCTCGAGACCTACAAGGCGGAGATGAACGGCGAAACCGATGAAGTGCGCACCGCCCAGGCCGAATACGAAATGTACGCAACGGGGCAGGACTACGAGGCTCAGCTCGCCTATCAGACGGCCGAGGCCATCGCCGAAAAAATGCGCGAGCAGATGGACGCGGAAATTACGGAGGTTTCCGACGAGACGCTCCAGCAGGTGTACGACACCCATGTTTCGGATGACGAATACTACTATGCCG
The DNA here is from genome assembly GCA_904420265.1 of uncultured Clostridia bacterium. Classification (GTDB taxonomy): domain Bacteria; phylum Bacillota; class Clostridia; order Christensenellales; family Aristaeellaceae; genus Pullichristensenella. The sequence goes on along the minus strand of CAJFUU010000178.1, from coordinate 6,476 downwards.
ACGCCCCCGGAGACTTTGAAACCGCCATGACGGGCGATACGCTGGTCACCTGGATGCCGGAAGGCTACCGCACGGTTAAGCATATACTGCTCATTCCGGACGATGAAGTGCTCGACCCCTATGTCGAAAAGAAGAATGAATTGGACGATTTGGAAGCGCAACTGGAAACGCTGAACGGGGAACTGGAAGCCGCGACCGATGACGACGCGACCGACGCCGCGGACGAAACCGCTGCGGACGCCGCCTCCATTCAGGAGCAGATCGATCAGATGCAGGCCGACATTTCTGCCGCAGAGACCGAACTTGCGCCGCTGGCCGAGGCCTGTATGGCAAACGTACAGGACCGGCTGGACGAAATCCAGGCGCGCCTGGACGCCGGCGAGGACTTCCAGACGCTGATTGACGAATACGGCGAAGACCCCGGCATGCAAAATGAGCCCACCGCTTCGCGTGGCTACTATGTTTCGGCGGAATCCACTTCCTGGGATACGGCTTTCCGCGATGCGGCCATGCTCCTGGAGAACGTGGGCGACATCTCCGAACCGGTGCTGGGCATGAGCGGCGTGCACATCATTCGCTATGAAAGCGACGTCACCCCCGGCGCAGTGCCGCTGGAGGAAGTGCGCGACGAACTCTACGAAGAGGCGCTCACCACGCAACGCGAAGAAAACTACGCAGACCAGTGTTCCGCCTGGATTGAGGAACTTAACCCCGTATACCATTACGATGCCTGGAGCCTGGAGGGCTGACGGCAAAAGGAGAATACCATGCGCTATGTAAATCTTGCCAAAATTCCCCGCCCGGTTTCGCGCCTGGTTTTCGGCTGCGCTTTTCCGGCCATGAACGCCGGCGAGGATGTGTCCGAATTGCTCGACGAGGCCTTCAAAGCGGGCATGACCGCCTTTGACACCGCCGAAAACTACGGCTTGAGCGAAGTGGGCCTCGGCAACTGGATGGCCTCGCGCAAAAACCGCGATAGCGTCACTGTCATCACCAAGGGATGCCATCCGTACGGCCATCCACGCGTCACGCCGGAGGACTTGCGCCATGACTTCGACCAGTCCCTCCAGCGCCTGCGCACCGACCACGTGGACGTATATATGCTCCACCGCGACGACCCGGCGCGCCCTGTCGGCCCGATCATGGAGGCGCTCAACGAGTATGTGCGGGAGGGGAAAACGCTGCGCATCGGCGCTTCAAACTGGACGCTCGAGCGCCTGATTGAAGCAAACGCCTACGCGCAGGAGCACGGCCTGGAACCCTTTAGCGTCATCAGCCCCAACTATTCGTTGGCCCGCCAGCTTGGCGACCCCTGGGGAGGCTGTACGGCGCTGACGGGCGAGGAACACGAGGCGGACCGCGCCTGGTGCGCGCAAAGCGGCGTGACCGTCATCGCCTACGCTTCCCTGGCCCACGGCTTCCTCGCTGGCAAAATCCCCAGCAGCGAACCGGAGCGCCTGGAGGCCTCGCTGGATGAAGGCGGCCGCCGCGGCTACTTCCATCCGGACAATCTCGAGCGTCTGCGCCGGGCCGAAGAGCTGGCCGCCAAGCGCGGTTGCAGCGTGGCGCAAATCGCCCTGGCCTATGTATTGACCGATCCGCTGGGATTGCTCCCCGCCGTAAGCGCCACCAAGCCCAAACACATGCAGGCCAATGTGGCGGCGCTGGACATCGCGCTGAGCGAGGAAGAACGCGCCTGGCTGGATCTGCAGGCCTGAAAAGCACGCCTTCCTTCGTAGAAGGGCGGCGCGGCAAGAAATTTTTGAGGGACGACGCACGGTCGTTCCTCTTTTTTGTATATTGAAAATCCCTGATTGGAGCGGGGATCCGCTCAAGCGCGGCTATCTTTTCGGGCAGGACACGATATTGCCCCGCCTGGAGCGGGGACAGGCGGCCAAAGCATCTCAAGAGAGTGCGGGAGGCGGAGACCCTTTCCCACTTTCATCGTCCACGGTGGCGTGTGCGTTGGGGACTGAGCGATTTTGCATCGGGAAATCCCGGTTCCTTGAGTAAAAATTATCCCCTTGCAATTTTCGCTTGTGTCGCATAGCGATGCGAGCAAAAAAGATAGGGTGGCGGAAGACGCAGAATTCGCAGGATTCAGCGGTTTTTCCAAAGGCGAAACGGCCATAACTCAAATTGAAAATTTGAGACGCGGCGCAAGGCGGAGGGAGATGCTCTCCCGTCCGTCGGCTTGTCAAAAATACTTTTTTGGCAAGCTGCCCCGTTTGGAACGGGGTTTCGAAGAACTTATCGCTATGCGCAAAAACGTCAAACCCTTTTCCGGTAAGCAAAGGAAGCGCATAGCCAAAAACCAACGCAGAGTGGCCGAACGGATGCGTTTGGCAGCATCCGGGAGAACTGGCGCATGCGCAGCGATGCGGAGCGCGCGAGCGTCGCTGGGATCATGTCCCTTGGGCCTTCGTCAAACCGCCGGCTGAGCCGGTGGTCGCGATTTTCGTAAAACTGTGCTCGACGCAGCGGCATCAATCTATGCAGGACGGCTTGTTGCAAAGCACGCTCACCAACAGTCCGGAGCGTATTGAAGAACTCCCTGAAATGCAAATGCGACATCTTTTTCGCCATTTGATTTGGCGCCACGCAGCCTGCGAATTTTTCGCGAAAACTGGCGAAAAGCCCCTCGAAATTGCAAATTTTTCTCTTTCCAAACACACTTTTGCGCGGGCAGAAGGATGGCAATTGTATCCAAAGATGGGTCAACAGAGTTCGAAAGCGCTTTGCCGGATTCCCTGATGCCAGAGCCCTGCACAATTGAAAGACGCGCATTGCTTCATCCGGAAGCGCAGATGCCAAAAGCGCTTGAGCGTCGGCCATGCGGTTCCCGCTTCCCCAAGAACAACCATCGAGGTGTTTTCTGCCTGGCAAAGTTGGACTTCAAGCGATATAGCCCCTGCCGAGCCTCCCTGCGCCCAATCGCGGCGAAAAATTCACGCAACATATTTTAAAAACGAAGATACGTGCACTTGGCGCCGGAAATCGCAGAATTGTTGAATGCCGGCCATATGCGTTCAGCCGGGAAGCGCAAAATCCGCAGGTTCTGCGCTTCTACTTTTGCAATTTGTCTGCGCCTTCCGGCGAAAATTGCGGCGGCAAATTGTACAGGGCGGACCTTCCCTTCGGGAAATGAAGTTGGCTCTCAGAGAAGGAACTGGTTTCCGCCTCGCCTGACGCCCGCTTTTGCCCTCTTAGCCCTGGGGCGCAAACGCGCGCAGGGTCGTTTCGCTGCGCTCCAACAACTGCGCATAGGTTCCCAGATGGCCGTCGATATATAAATCGAACATGCGCAGCGCCCCGCCAATGATGGAGGAACGCTGTACGCGGGAAAAATAGATGTGCGGTTCCAGCATCGGGCGGGCGGAGATGCGCTCGGACACATAGCGCGTAAGCGGCGCTTGCAGTTGCTCCCGCGCTGCGGTGATGGAACTGCCGAGGATAACGGTGTCAATGTCGAAAATGTTGATCAGCGTCACAATCAGGCTGCCCAGGTATTCCACCTCGCGCTCCAACGCGCGGCGACAGGCCGCGTCGCCATGTTCCAGGCGTCGCAAGACTTCCAGCAGGCTGGCGTCCCAGTCCCGCGTTTCCGTTGCCGGAAGGCAGAGTCCCAAGCGGCACATGGCCGGCACGGTTACGTACATTTCGGCGCAACCCGTGTTGCCGCAACTGCATTTTTCGCCATGGATGTCCAGGGAAATGTGGCCCACTTCGGAAATCTGGCGCGATTTTCCCTGATAGAGCTGTCCGCCCAGGACAAAACCCGCGCCGATGCCCTCGTCCACAACGATGTAGATGAAATCCGGAATGTCGCGCCCGTAGCCGAAGTGCTGTTCCGCCACGGTGCAGCCCACCAGGTTGTTTTCCAGAAAGACGTTCAGCCCGAAACGCTCGGTAAGAATGTCTGCCAGCGGTATGTTCTGCCAGCCGTTGAAGTTCGAGGGGTTGAGGATCACTCCGCCCCGCGCATCCAGGGGCCCCGGCGCCTGCGCCATGATGCCCAGCAGCAGGCAATCCCGTTCCCGGGCCAGTATGCGGCCGATTTCGGCGACGATCATGTCAATGACATCCTGCGCGCGCTCTCCGCCCTGAAAGGCATGCTGCCAATGATATTGCACGCCGCCGTCGATGCCCACCAGCGCCACGGCCACCTGGTCGCGAATCCACAAAACGGAAATTACCTTCGCGTAGCGGCCGTTCAGCCGCAAAAGCACCGGCGGCCGGCCGCTGTCGGTCTCGACGCTTTCGCACTCTACAATCAGCCGCTGGGAAAGGAGCTCGTTGATAATGGGCGTCAACCCGCCGCGCGAAAGGTGCGACTGCCTGGAAATATCCGCACGCGACGCGCCGCCCCGGCGAATGATGCGCAAGGCGGTGGCGAGATTGGTCTGTTTGATGGAAGCGGGGTTGCTGCCCTGAATGAGCGGGTTGACGGGCGTGGCGCCGGCGCGGATCATGCGCGTTCCTTCTTTCCGTGCGGTATATATTCCATTATAGCACATTTTGCCGCAGCGCGCAAAGCGGGGCAGTTTGGAACAAAAGCGTTGCTTTTTCGGGCGTTCTGCGCAAAAAGGCCTTGACAATACGAATAATTTTATGTATAATTCAGTTAGTTTGAGAATATAACAAAATGGCGGCGACCGCTGGAGGGCCGGATATGGAACTGTGGTATTTCCAGAAGGGCTTCAATTTTTCGCAGGACGGGCCGGGAAACCGGCTGGTGTATCACCTGTGCGGATGCAATTTGCGTTGCCCGTGGTGCTCCAATCCCGAGGGAATGCGGCGCATAGAGGGCTACGCGCGCAGCGCCACGGTGGATCAGATTGTGCGAGAGCTGCTCTCGGCGCGGGCGATGTTTTTTGAAGGCGGCGGCCTGACGTTGACCGGCGGGGAGGCCACGCTGCAATTCGAGGCCGTGCGCGAACTGCTGGCGCGCGCGCAAGAGGCGGGCATCAACACCTGCATGGAAACCAACGCCACGCATCCGCGCTTCCCGGAACTTCTGCCGCTTTTGAATACGTTGATTGCCGATTTCAAACATCCGGACGACGGCGAACACCGCCGCTGGACGGGGGAAGGCGCCGCGCGCATCCGCGAAAACCTGCGCGCCGCCGCGGCTACCGAGATTCCCCTGCAACTTCGCGTGCCGCTCATACATGGCGTGAACGACGACGACCAGGCTCTGGCGGGATTTGTGGCGTTTTTCGCAGAACTGCAAAGGCCGGGAATGACAGTGGAGTTTCTCCGCTATCACGAATATGGTAAGGACAAGTGGAAAAAACTGGGACTTGCATATCAGATGGAGGACGCGTTTGTTTCCGAGCAGCGGGCCGTCGAGTTCGAGCAGGCCTGCCGCGCGGCGGGGATCACGGTCGTAAGGACCTGAGAAAGCTGAGGAGGAGCGTATGGCAAAGATGGTTGGCACCCCCGAGCGGATTACACAGATGGCCAAGGATCTGTTCCGCGAGGAAAGAAGCCTCAAGAGGCTGGACGGATGGTTTCTGATTAAGGAAAGTTACATGAATCATGAACCGGAATACGCGGATATGCGCCCCATGGAGCGCGCCGCGAACCTTCTCTACCGCGCATTGGAAGAACTTCCGCTGTCCATCAGCGAAAACGCCGTTTTTGCCGGCACGCAGCGCGACGCTTTCGCGCGTTCCTATGCGCTGATCAACCCCAGCTTCAAGGTGGAGTCCTTCGCCGGCTACTGCGACCCCACCGCCGTGTTCGGGGACATTGAGCCCAACGAGGAATTCACGCCCGAGCGCATTGAAAAGGTACGCGCCTACAATGGCGACACCGAATACGGCAGGGTGCTTGCCGAGGCCTATGCCAAGGCGGAGCGCTATACCGGCGAAGTGGCCTTTTTCATGGAGCAGGTGACCGGACATGTGATTCCGGACCTGCGCCCCACGCTCAAGTACGGCGTGAACAAGTTCATCGCCGATTTGGACCGGAAGCTGGCCGAAGAGAGCGACGAAGAAAAACAGTCCAACCTGCGGGCCATGAAGCGCGCGCTGGAAACTGTGCTGATGCTTGCGCGCCGCTATGCCGCCATCGCCCGCGCGCAGATGGAGACGGCGCAGGGCGAGCGTAAGGCGCAGCTTGAGAATATGTGCGCGGCGCTTGAAAAGGTGCCCGCCCAGGGCGCGGAAACCCTTTACGAGGCCATTCAGAGCTTTTTGCTGATGTGGCAGGTCATGTGCGACGAGCAGGCGCCGAACCCCTTTGCCTTCTCCGTAGGCAACGCGGACCGCGTATTTGAGCCCTATCGCGCCCACGACGGCCTCAGCCGCGAAGAGACGGCCGCGCTTTTGAAGCATCTTCTGGTGTTTTATAACGTGGCCGACCGCAGCTGGGCGATTTCGCAGAACCTTATCGTCGGCGGCAGGGACCTGGAAGGAAACGACCTGACCAACGAAACCAGCTATGCACTGCTGGACGCTTACTATGACATG
>CAJFUU010000177.1 GCA_904420265.1 uncultured Clostridia bacterium | reverse complement strand
GTAGGCGTCGAAAAAGGCGATCACGTCCTCGGGCAGGTAATCGTCCTCCAGCGGCACCACGTTGGTGGCCGGCAGGCAGAGGTACTGGGCAAAGGCACCATTGCGCTGCACGCCCACGCCCACGGTGTTTTTGCACCACTGGCCGTTGCCGGCGCGGCAGTTGCGGCAGTGCCCGCAGACGATATGGCCCTCGCCGCTGACGCGCTGCCCCTCCCGCAGACCCTTGACGCCCGGCCCGAGGCGGGCGATCTCGCCCACGTATTCGTGGCCGACGATCAGCGGCGGGGAGATGTTTTTCTCCGCCCAGGGATCCCAGTTGTAGATATGTACGTCGGTTCCGCAGATGGCCGTCTTGCGGATGCGGATGAGCACTTCGCCCCAGTCCGGCTCCGGAACCTCCACGCGCATAAGTTCCAGCCCCGGCCCCCGCCGCGGTTTGACGAGCGCGTCCATGAGCACGAACATCGCCCCCTTCTCTGGATGGAAAAGAAAGCCCCACGCCCTTGGCGTTCAGCTTTCGTCGATCGGGATGCGGTTTGTCAAAGTCAAGCGGTCGCGTCTTGAAAAAACGGACAGGTCATGCAAAGGAAAGATTTCTCTGTTAATATTATAACACGAAGTCAAAGAAAATGCAACCGCGCCGCCTGTATTTGTTCGCGCACCGCCGTTCGCGCGGGACGGACAGGGCGGGGAAAATTTCCGTTCCCGCATGGACATTCCCGCGCCGGTATAGTATACTATTGATGGAAGAAAACGCAAGGGAGGTTCCCGCATGCACTATATAACCAAAGACGTCGTCTATGTCGGCGTGAACGACCATGCCGTCGACCTGTTTGAAGGCCAGTACGTCGTGCCCAACGGCATGAGCTACAATTCCTATGTCGTGCTCGACGAAAAGGTCTGCGTGTTTGATACCGTGGACCAGCATTTCACCCACGAGTGGCTGGACAATGTGGGTTCGGCGCTGAACGGCCGCAAACCGGACTACCTCATCGTGCAGCACATGGAGCCGGATCACTCCGCCAACATCGACAATTTCGTCAAGACCTATCCGGACGTCACCGTGGTGGGCAATGCCAAGACGTTTGCGATGATGGAGCAGTTCTTCGGCTGCGCCTATGAAAACCGCCTCGTGGTCAAGGACGGCGACACGCTGACCACCGGCCGCCACACCTTCACCTTCGTCTTCGCGCCCATGGTGCACTGGCCGGAGGTCATGGTCACCTACGACAGCGCCGACAAGATCCTCTTCTCCGCCGACGGCTTTGGCAAGTTCGGCGCGCTGGATGTGGAGGAGGAATGGGCCTGCGAGGCCCGCCGCTACTACATCGGCATCGTCGGCAAGTACGGCGCGCAGGTGCAGGCGCTTCTCAAAAAGGCCGCCGGGCTGGACATCGCCATCATCTGCCCGCTGCACGGCCCCATCCTCACGGAAAACCTCGGCGAATACATCCGCCTGTACGATCTGTGGTCGTCCTACACGCCGGAGAGCGACGGCATCGTCATCGCCTATACCTCGGTCTACGGCCACACGAAAAAGGCCGTGGAAGCGCTGGCCGACCTCCTGCGCGAAAAGGGCTGCCCGGCGGTCATCGTGCACGACCTGGCCCGCTGCGACATGGCCGAGGCCGTGGAGGACGCCTTCCGCTACAACAAGCTGGTTCTGGCCACCACCACCTACAACGCCGGCATCTTCCCCTTCATGCGCGAGTTTATCGACCATCTGACCGAGCGCAACTTCCAGAAGCGCACCGTGGCCCTGATCGAAAACGGCACCTGGGCGCCTCTGGCCGCTAAGGTGATGAAGGACATGCTCGCCCCCTGCAAGGGCCTCGAGTTCGTCGAGCCCGTGGTGAAGATTCGTTCCGCGCTGGACGCGCAGAGCCGCGAACAGCTTGAAAAGGTCGCCGGGGAACTGTGTCAGGACTACATGGCCCGCTCGGAAAAGACCGCCAACAAAAAGGACATGACCGCCCTCTTCCGCATCGGCTACGGCCTCTACGTGGTCACGTCCAACGACGGCAAAAAGGACAACGGCCTCATCGTCAACACCGTCTCGCAGGTGACCGATTCGCCCAACCGTGTGGCCGTGACCATCAACAAGGCCAACTACTCCCACCACGTCATCAAACAGACGGGCGTGATGAACGTCAACTGCCTGTCCGTGGACGCGCCCTTCAAGGTCTTTGAGACCTTCGGCTTCCAGAGCGGGCGCACGGCGGACAAGTTCGCCGGCTTCGAGGAGGAACTGCCGCGCTCGGACAACGGCCTTGTGTTCCTGCCGCGCTTTATCAACGCCTTCATGTCCCTGAAGGTGGAAAACTACATCGACCTCGGCTCCCACGGCATGTTCATCTGCTCCGTGGAGGAGGCGCGCGTGATGAGCGAACGCGAGACCATGACCTACACCTACTACCAGAACAACGTCAAGCCCAAGCCCCAGACCGAGGGCAAGAAGGGCTTCGTCTGCAAGGTGTGCGGCTACATCTACGAGGGAGACACGCTGCCGGACGACTTCATCTGCCCGCTGTGCAAGCACGGCGCGGCGGATTTTGAGCCGATTTCCTGACGGTATCCGGCGGGGGCTCTTTCCCCCGCCGGGCTTGCGAAAAGCCCTCGGGCGTCATGCGCATTTCAAAGGGCCGTATGCGAAGCGGTTTTTCGCCCCGGCGCGTCCTGGCGGAAGAAGGCATGGCCAAACCGCGTTGTCCAAGGCCAGCCCGCCGGGCGGAAAGCCTTTCCGGAACGCCTTTGGGGAAGCGGAAAGCGCGTGGATTTTCGTCGGGGCCTTCCTTTCGAAAACAGACTTCCGCAACCCGCGCACAAAAGGTGAGGCTGGCGGCAGCGTCTGTTTTGAACAGGCAAAGTTTTGGCCCGTCTCCAGAAATCGCTTTGCGGGCGCTTTTCCACTGGTTCCCTGTTGAAGGAAATCGGTGAGACGGAAAGCGCCTCCAAAAATTTCAGGTTTCCATAGGAGATGGCCGCCACAAGGGCGGCGGGCGGACAGGCCGCCGGAAAACCTCAGGAGCGTGCGAGAGGGCGGAAGTCTTCTCGTGCTATAAATCGTTCCCGGCGGCAGCTTGAAAGCCCTTCAGTTTTCAAGCCGACCGCTTTTGACGATTTGGAAAATCGTCAAAAGCGTCCCGTGTACGGTGGGAACGGGGCGATTTTCGCCCTGGGGAATGCGATTTCCCGACGCAAAAATCGTTTCCTGGCAAATTTCGCTTGTGTCGCGTAGCGGCGCGAGCAAAAAATTGAGAGGGCGGTCGGAGGCGCAGAACCCGCAGGATTCTGCGATTTCGCCAAAGGCGAAGCTGCCACGGCTCAAATTAAAAATTTGAGGCGCTGCGCCCGGCGGGGAGATACACCCCGCCGGCTGTCAAAAAAGCAGCAAAACTGCTTTTTCAGGAATCGCCTCCTGACGAAAGGGCTTCGGTTTCTTGCGAAATTGCCGGCCTTTTGTCATGGGAAACGTCGTTTGGGGGCCATATCCCTGACAATGACAGATTTTCCTGCATTCTTGTAGTTGCGGCCACAAACTTTGCATGGCGTTTCTTGCCGGCAGGTTTTTGACAACCCGGGCCGCCGCAGGGGCAGCGGCAAGCGGGATGGAAAAATTGGAAGGGAAGCGGGACGGATGCGCAAGTTTTCTTTTCTGGTCTGCCTGTTATTGCTGGCGTTGAGCGCAAGCGCGGCGTTGGCGGACGACACGCAGTTTATTGAGCATGAGCCCTTCTTGCTGGACGATGCTTGGGTGGAGGGCTCGACCCATCCGAACGAGTATCACTACTACCCCTTCACGGTGGAGGAGGTGGGGCTGGTGACCGTGCGCGCGCAGCTATTCTGCGGCGGACAAGTGCAGCTTCTGGACGCCGACCTCGTCCAGTGGGACGAGCACTACTTCAACGGCACCGCCGGCGCGCCGGACACGTATGACTTCACGTACTACCTGGAGCCGGGCACATACTACCTGCGCAGCGGCAACGGCTCTTCGCAGGGCGATTTTCGCATCAAGGGCACGCTGGAGGCCTGTCTGTGCGACGAAACCACCGCCAACGACGACTACCACGGCGCGCAGGCCATTCCCTCGGGAGAAACGATACACGGCGTGCTCACCCAGTGGGACGAGCACGATTACTTCACATTCACGCTGGACGGGGAGACTGAAATTTACCTCACCGCCAACTCCGAGAGCGGCAATGCCCAGAACATCGCCCTCTACGACAGCGACATGGTAAAGACGGCCGAAAAGTACACCGTGCAGGATTATGCGGAAAATCTCCTGCTGCCCTCGGGCACGTATTATCTGGACGTGTGGGGCGGCAAGGGCCCCTATACCTTCCGGATTGTCTACGCGCAGGCGCCGGAAACCCTGCCCGCAAACGGCTGAAGCCGCATATGCGCCGCTCGAAACGCAATGTTCCGGGCGGCGTTTTGGCATTGAAGCGCACAAACACGGAAAACGCGTTCGCCTTCGCGCAGCCGCATACGGCTGCCGTTTGAAAGGAGGCTCCGCATGAAGTTTGTCTTTGCCCCGGATTCGTTCAAAGGCTCCATCAGCGCCGTGCGCGCCGCGCAATTGTTGCAGGAAGCGGCGCGCGCCCATTTCCCGGAGGCCGCGTGCGTCTGCCTGCCCGTGGCGGACGGCGGCGAGGGTACCGTAGACGCCCTGTTGACGATCTGCGGCGGCGAGGCGCGCATTTCCCGCGTAACCGGGCCGTTGGGGGACGCCACGCCCGCGCGCTGGGCGCTTCTGCAGGACGGCGGGGCGGCGTTGGAAATGGCGCAGGCCTCGGGATTGCCTCTGGTCGCGGGACGGCTGAACCCCTTGGCCGCCAGCAGCCGCGGCACGGGCGAGATGTTGCTCGCCGCCCTGCGCGCCGGGGCGCGCACACTGTTTCTCGGCATCGGCGGCAGCGCCACCAACGACGGCGGTATGGGCATGCTTTGCGCGCTGGGCGCGCGGTTTTTCGACGCGCAGGGCCGGGCGCTGGCGGGTTGCGGAGCCGACCTTGCCCGCGTGGCGCGCGTGGAACTGAATGGACTGTCGCCGGCGTTGCGCGGCGCGGAAATCCACGTCCTCTGCGATGTGAGCAACCCCCTGTTGGGCGATAGCGGCGCCACGGCGGTTTACGGCCCGCAGAAGGGCGTCACCGCGCAACTGCTTCCCGAACTGGAAGCGGGCATGGCCAATTATGCCCGCCATCTGAGCGCGGCCGTGGGCCGCGACGTGGCCTCCTTCCCCGGCGCGGGCGCAGCGGGCGGATTGGGCGCGGCCCTGGGCGGCGTGCTGGGCGCGAAAATGCGCCCGGGCATCGACACGGTGCTTTCCCTGGCGCGCTTCGACGAGCATCTGGAAGGCTGCGACCTGGTCGTCACCGGCGAGGGCCGCCTGGACCGGCAATCGGTGGCCTTTGGCAAAGCGCCCGCGGGCGTGGCGCAGCGCTGCCGGGCGTGCGGCGTGCCCGTGGTGGCCATGGTGGGCGGCGTTGGCGCGGGCGCAGAGGCCTATCACGAACTTGGGCAGACGGCTGTGTTCCCCATTGTCGATGCGCCGATGACCCTCGACGCCGCCATGCGCGATGCCGAACGCCTTTTTTCCACCGCTGCGGACCGCCTTTTTCGCGTGTTCAAAATGGGCGCGAGCGCGCGAGCATAGCGCAGCCCGCCTTTGCGGAGAAAAATTCAGGGGCTTGCCAGAGCATGCGGCAAAATACCCATGGGCTGGGTTTCATTCTGTATCTCCAAATAGGAAGCCCATCCTCGCAAAAGCGTGTGTCCCGGCCTGTCGAAGCCGTTCGATGGCCTATACTTCCCGCCGGGCGCTGCGTCTCAAATTCTCCATTCGCGCCGCCGGCAGGTTGACAATCGCGTATTTCCCTCCGCCGGAGATATTTCAGGGCGGCATGCGGCAGGGGAAGCGCGGCGCTTCCCGTTTTCCAGTACCGAAACGGACGTTTGCAGAGGCAAACGGCAGTCTGTTGGCAAAGTCAATAGGCTGTCGGAGCGGTGCGAAAGCCTGCAAGACAAGGAAGCAAACTTGCAGATAGGGGCGCGTACACGGACATAAGTTACCGCAGGCTGCAAGTGCAGCTGATGCAGAAAGCAAAAATCGCCACCGGTTTTCCTTCTTTTCTGGGCAATTTTTGCGTTTGCGGGGTTTGTCAGCGCTCTGACGTTTACAAAGGCAAACGGCGGGCCGGGCGCGGAAGCAGTTTCGCCGCCTCTCCGGCAAATTGGGCTTTGCAAGCGCCTCCGCGATGCAACGCGCCCGCCTCCAGTTTCAGGTTATACGAAGCCTTAAAACGAGCGGACAAGCCTGCCGCAAACGGCAGAAATACCGCTATGCCCGCCGCATCCGCTTTCCGCAAAAGCGGCGGCGTCCCAACGGCAGCCGCACATAGGCTTTCCCGATGGGCGCACCCGGCGCAGCCCCTTTCGCATACGCCCCGCCTCTTGCCCGTCGGGCAGGGGATTCTGCGGGTTGCCAAACGAATTCAGAGGGAGAGAGCCAGCCAAGGAGTCTCATGGGGAAGTTGTTGGCGCGGCGATTGTGGGCAGCAAGCTGCTTTGCGAAGTCGTTGAATGCGTAAAGGCTGTGGCAGGAATAAAAGCGTTTCTGACTCTCCCAGCAGTTGCGCTTCACCTCTCCGTTGTGGCGAGGGGTGTAAGGCCACGGAAATCAATTTTGAGAGAGCACCCGAAGGATCATATTCGGATCAAGCAAACAATCAAACATAAGTTTGGAGAAG
>CAJFUU010000176.1 GCA_904420265.1 uncultured Clostridia bacterium | reverse complement strand
TTTTCAAGTGTGCATACTGCGAGGAGACGACGGGCGGCGATCCCATTCCCGAGACCGGCCATACCTTCAACGTGCCGGTGAGCGAAGAAGTGCCCGCGACCTGCACTACGACCGGTACGACCGCTGTTTTCAAGTGCGCATATTGTGATGAGACGACGGGCGGCGAAACCATCCCGGTCGACCCCAACGCCCATGTCTGGGACGATGGCGAGGTAACCAAGAAGCCCACCTGCACCAAGGAAGGCGAACGCACTTACACCTGCACGCTCTGCCAGACCACCAGGACGGAGGCTGTCGCGGCCGCCGGCCACAAGTGGGGTTCCTGGGTGACCACCAAGGAAGCCACCGAGGATGAGGACGGCGTACAGACCCGCACCTGCTCCGTTTGCGGCGATACCCAGACCCGCACCGTGAAATACGACGGCACCATGCCGGAAACCGGCGTGTTCACGCTGCCGACCGCGCTGTTGGCCGGCGTGCTGGCCCTGTCTGTGACCGGCTATGTCGCCCTCAAGCGCAAGGCCGTGCGCGGCTAAGAACCGCTTCCCGGCTACATAGCGAAAAGGAAACGGCCGCTCCGGGCGATCCTGGAGCGGCCGCAGCCCAGGAGTATATTTGAAAAGCCCTTAAATGCAATTGCGGATTTTTCCCTTTTCAAATACGCTCCAAGGCGAGTGATTGGCTCACAGAAAACAATGCGCGGACGGCCACGCGCGCAACCGCCGGGACGGGCCGTTTGCCCCGGCGATGGAGGAAAACATGATGACCCAGCATAAGAAGGGAGCGATCAACTTTACGCTTCGGGTGCTCTGCCTGCTTGTAGCGCTGGCCTGTGCGGCCATGCTCGTGTGGCAGATTGCCACCCGCATACAGGGAGAGCGCGCCAACGACGCCATGCGCGGCCTCTATTACGGCGCCAGCGCCGAAGAGGCGGCCCCCGAACCCCAGGAAAGCTTTTCGCAACTGCTCGAGGCCAATCCCGAAACCGTGGGCTGGCTTTCGGCTTCAGACAGCATAGACTTCGCCATTGTACAGCGCGACAACGAATACTACCTTACCCACAACTTCTTCGGCGAGGAAACCGCCGAGGGCACGGCCTTCATGGACCAGGGCAACAGCATCTATCCCCTGGACGAGCATTTGCTCATTCACGGCCACAACATGCGCGATGGTTCGGTGTTTGGCGATTTGGATCTTTTCCGGGATCTGGATTACCTCAAGGAAAACGCCGTCGCCACTTTCAACACCATCTATGAAGACGCGCAGTACGTGCCCATCGCCGTGTTCGACATATCCGCTACGCCCGGCGATCAGGACTTCGTGGATATGCAGACGTTTAACTTCGAAACCGACGAGGATTTTATGAACTTTGTCAACGAGGCAAAGGACCGCTCCTTCTTCGAAATTCCCGTGGATGTGGAGCGCGGCGACAGGCTTTTGTCGCTGGTCACTTGCAGTTATAACAACAACAACGGCCGCCTGGTGGTTATGCTGCGCGCCCTGCGCGACGGCGAAACCGCCGAGGCCATGACCGCGCTGGTTTCCGAAGCGACGCAGAAATAGCGCGGGACGAAAAAACAAATGCGCAGAGCCGTCGGCTCCCGCGGGACAAGCCGTTCCCGGGGGCCGGCGGCGAACGCGTGAATTTGAGGGGGAAGGTCGGCTATGACGCAGCAGGGACGTAAACCGCGCATTTTCTGGTATGACGCGCTGAGGGTCGCGGCCATTTTTGCCGTGGTGTATTCGCATATGTACGTGGTTGCCTTCGAGGAACTTGTGCCGACGGGCAGCTTTTATTGGTTCGTGCAGATACTTTACCGCGTCATGGCCGACTTTTGCGTGCCTGCGCTGGTGATGATCAGCGGCACGTTCATGCTCAACAGCCGCAAACCCCTCGATTTGAAAGACCTGTACGGCCGCAAGATTTTGCGCCTGGCAACGGCTACGGTTTTCTGGGTGGTCGCCTATGCCGTAGTGCGCGCGTATTTTTACGATGAAACGCTGGGCAGCCTGTTCTGGAGCGAATTTGGCCGCCGCCTGGTCGATGAAAACTATCACCTCTGGTACATGTACATGATCATCGGCCTGTATGTGCTTTTGCCCATCCTGCGCAAAATCTGCGAAAGCGAGCGCACGCAGCTGTACTTCATCGGCGTCTGGCTGGCGTTGGGCGCCCTGCCGAACATGCTGGCTACAATCTGGCCGCCGGTGGGCGAGATGCTTCTTCTCTGGCGCGATGACAAAATGAACCTGAGCGTCTTCGCCGGCTATGCGGGCTATATGCTGCTGGGGCAGTATATGAGCAACCATCCCCTGTCCGACCGCAACCGGCGCCGCCTGTATCTGCTGGCGGTGGCCACGCAGCTTTTGAGCGTGGCGGTGATCATGGTCACCACCGCGCAGGGCGGCGGCATTATCAGCGACGCCCAGCAGGCGATTCAAAATTCCGATCAAATCAACAATGTCGTTTACGGCGCGGCCGTGTTCGCCTTCTTCCAGCACCGCTTCGCCAAGCCGCCGCGCAACGAGCGCGTGCGCCGCGGCGTGGAGCGGTTGGCGGAACTTTCCTTCGGCGTGTATCTGATGCACCAGTTTTTCGTCGTCGCCATGCTCTACGTTCCCGGGCTGCGCGAGGTTGCCCGGATCTTCCCGCCCGTGACGCTGATGGTGCTCGCGCTGATTGTGTTCGTGCTGGCTACGCTTGTTACGGCGCTGATCGCGCGCCTGCCCTTCGCGGCGTACATCATCGGCGATACGGGCACGCGCCGCCCGAAGAAATCCCTTCCCGAAGCCTCCGACGGCACAGGCGGAGCCAGCGCTTAGCCCGGCCTTCCTGACCTTTGTTCAAATGCCGCCCGCACAGCGTCTTTCAGACGCGCCGGGCGGCATTTTGCCGCAAAATACCGCGCCGCATGGCTTCAGGGGCTTTGGCAAACCCGCGCCACGCAGCGCTTCCATGGGCGCGGCGAACGGCCGAGCCCCGCCACGGCGCGCATTTGAAAAAGGACGGCCAGGGCCGCGCTTTTGCCCAAAGGCTTAGCGTGTGTTTGAAAATTCTTTCGCAATTCCGGCGTCTTTTGCGCCGTTATGGCGCTGTGAATTCTTCACGAAAACCGGCGGGAAATCCCCTCGCAATTGTGGATTTTTCCCCTTTCAAATACACTTCAGGCAACGCGGGCCGCTTGCTCCCTGCGCCAGAGCGCGCCGAAATGGGAAATTCATGGCGCATAGTCCCTTTCAAAACGCACAGAAGATTAAAGGCCGCGCAGATAGGCGCGCAGGATTTCCAGAGCCGTTTCCCTCTGGCGGGGCGTGAGGCTTTCCAGCGCATGGAGAACCCAGTCCTGCGCCGAAACCGGGGCATTCTCCTCTTCATCGGCAAGCAGGGCGTTGGGAGAGGTTCTCAGCGTGGCGCAGACGCGCACCAGCGTGTTGATGGACATGCCCACTGCGCCGCGCTCTATGTCCGCCACAAAGCGCAAAGAGCAGTCCAGCCGTTCGGCCAATTGCTCCTGCGTGAACTTCTGGGCCATGCGCAGGGCCTGGATTCTGCGCCCCACACGACGGCGCTCATAAGAAAAATGCATGTTCTCACCCGCTTTCGATTCTATTATGCGTAGAAAGGGTCTTGCAAAACATGAAGTAGTAATGTATAATAACAATGCGCTGGAACTGTATTTAGAACAAAAACGTCACGGGGAATGGGATGAGTCCGGCGCGGCCCCCTGCTCAGGGGGCATTTTCTTTGCCCGGGCAAAGAAGCAAAAATTAACAGACAAATTACGTTTTCGTGGAAATTTTTCTTGCAATGCGGAGCACATTTGATGTATAATAATTAGGCTTGCGTTGTGGGACAGCTATGCGCAAAAGTGCCGGCTGCACGTTCCGCAGCGCGCAGGGATGAAGCGGGAGGTTGCGGCGGCGGTGCCAGTCGCCGTCGGGAATTTCCGCAGACCAGTCCGGGGGCAAGCCCCAGAATCGGACGACGGAATCATCCGTCGGGCACGCCGGTCCCAGGCAGGGATCGGCGGAAAAAAAGAAATGCGCACGCCCGGCAGCGTGTGCATGAGTTCGACAGGAGGACATTTCATGGCAAGCCAGAAGATCCGCATCAAGCTCAAGGCTTACGAGCACTCCATCATCGACCAGTCTGCCGCGCGCATCGTGGACACCGCCAAGCGCACCGGCAGCCGCGTTTCCGGCCCCATTCCCCTCCCCACGGAGAAGGAAATTGTGACGATCCTGCGTTCGCCGCACAAGCACAAGGATTCGCGCGAGCAGTTTGAAATGAGGACGCACAAGCGCCTGATCGACATTCTGCAGCCCACGCAGCGCACTGTCGACGCCCTGACCAAGCTCGACCTGCCTGCTGGCGTCGAAATCGAAATCAAGCTCTAAGCCGCTGGCTTTTTAAGGCAAGAAAGAGGTGCAACAATGAAGAAGGCAATTCTCGGCAAAAAGATCGGCATGACCCAGATCTTCCTCGCGG
>CAJFUU010000175.1 GCA_904420265.1 uncultured Clostridia bacterium | reverse complement strand
GCACGCTTTCTTGCCGCCGCGCGGACGTGCTCCTTGCATGACACCCTTTGGGAGATGAAGTCCCCTCTTTCTCCGCGTTCGCGTCATAACGCGCCGAGCGCGCTTCTTGCCGTGTCCCGAACATGCCTCTTGCCGGAGAAAGTTCCGCGCCATTTCGCCAACGGCCTTAGTTTCTCCCACGGCTATGCCGGACGATCCTTCTTACCGCCGCACGGACACGCTCCTTGATGACACCCTTTGGGCGATGAAGCCCCCGCTTCCTCCGCGTTCACGTCATAACGCACCAAGTGCGCTTCATGCCATGCCCTGAACTTGCCTCTTGCCGGAGAAAGTTGCGCACCATCTCGCCAACAGTCTTCGTTTCCTCCACGGCCATGCCGGACGATCCTTCTTGCCGCCGCGCGGACATATACCTTGCATGTCGGCTCTTTGGGCGATGAAGCCCCCTCTTCCTCCGCGTTCACGTCATAACGCGCCGGGCGCGCTTCTTGCCATGTCCCGGACCTGTCCCCGCTGAAGCGCTTGCCTCTTCAGACGACGAAGCCTGCCGGTTCGGCTTTACATCCAAACAGGAGAGCGGCCCGGATTTCCACTTTCTCCAGCCGCCGCTCGCGCCGGATTCAGCGGCCGCGCTTGTAAAACGGCAGCGGCACAATTTCCGCGGCCACGCGCCGGCCGCGCACGTCCACTTCCACCTGCGTCCCCGTCTGCGCATGCCCACTGTCCGCCAGCGCCATGGCATAAGCTCCGCCAAGGTACGGCAAATGCGTGCCGCTGGTGGTGACGCCGATTTTTTCCGCGCCGATGTAAACGTCCTGTCCCTCGCGGACAATGCCCTTGCCGGTGACCTTAAGGCCGATGCGGGTGCGGGGCGCGCCGCGTTCAAGCATGGCCTCGCGGCCGATAAATTCGTGCTCCGGCTTCACGGCCCAGGCAAGGCCCGCCTCCAGCGGGGAGATGCCGTCGGTCATTTCATGGCCGTAAAGAGGCATGGAGGCCTCCAGGCGCAGCGTATCGCGCGCGCCCAGCCCGCACGGTTCGGCGCCGGCGTCCAGCAGGGCGCGGAACAGCCTTTGCGCATCGTCCGGGCGGCAGTAAAGTTCATAACCCCATTCGCCCGTATAGCCCGTGCGCGAAAGTATGCACCGAACCCCGGCCACATCGGCCTCCGGCACAAAGTGGTAGTACTTCCTGGGCAGGGCTTCCTCCGGCAGGAATTTGAGCAGGATTTCCTTGGATTGCGGCCCCTGCAGGGCAAGCTGCGCCCACGCGTCGGATACGTCGGTCATTGTCACGCCTTCGAGCAGATGCCCGCGCATCCAGGTTACGTCCTTTTCGCGGTTGGCGGCGTTGACCACCGCCATATAGCGGTTTTCGCCAAAGCGATAGACCACCAGGTCGTCCACAATACCGCCGTTTTCGTTGAGCATGGGCGAATAACGCACTTGCCCGTCCACCATACCGGTGAAATCGTTGGCCATAAGGCGGTTGAGCGAAGCGAGCGCACCTTCGCCCTCAAAGAGCACCTCGCCCATGTGCGATACGTCGAAAAGCCCTGCCCGTTCACGCACGGCCATGTGCTCGTGAATCACGCCCGCGGGATATTGTACCGGCAGAAGATAGCCCGCGAAGGGCACGATTCGGCCGCCCAGCTCCACGTGCAAATCATACAGCGGCGTTTTGCGTTCCATCCGCATCCCCCTTTCGCAACGGATAAAAAATCAGAGGCGCGTCAACACAACGCGCCTCTGTTTCAGACCTGAAAGATTCTCCCGCCGGACGGAATTGCCCGCAGGATTGCTTCTTCGGTGCCGTATGCGGCTTTCCAGAGTCTCGTCCGGTCCCGGTCCTTTTGCCTGAGAGTTGTCTGCGCATTCCCCTTCGGCGCCGCCGCCGCTCCATGGCGGCGCAGTCTCTCCCGGAACCATCGCACGAATGTTATGCAATTTTTGCCTCCGGTTTCATTGTAGCGGATGTCGCGTGGTCTGTCAAGGGGAAAATCCGCGCTTTTGCAGGGGAGAAAGCCTCGCATCGGCGCCGCTCGGGAAATTCCTCGCGCCGCAAGGAAAAACCGGCCGGCATGAACGCCGCGGCGCGACTTTTGCCGGTCGGAAACGTTTCTGTAAACTTCGTCCTCCGCCACCAGATGGCGGCGTCCGTCCATGAAAAAGCCGCATCGCCCCGCCTATCTTCCAAATACAGGTACAAAGGCGCTGGGCGCACTTGCGCAAATTCGGCTTATCCAGCGAGGAAAACCGGGAAGACGGCCTTGATGGCCAAGGGCATGCGCGCCTCTGCCGCGCCATTCTTGAACGGGCCGGAAAATGCGCTTCCACAGCTTCGCAAGCGCCAGAGTTCAAACAGCGCCCACAGGCCAAAACAATTCTTATAAATAGAAATCAGGAACCATTTTTGCTTGCAGCCTGCGAACGCTTGCGTCCATGGAATGTCTTTGTCTTCCCTGTCCGGCAGGCCTTCTCGTCACTTTGGCGGTTTGCCGACTTTGTCCGCATCCAGACGCTTGCTTCCATGACTTTGCAAGCGCGCCGTTTCCAAAATCCAACCGGCATGCGCCCTGCGCGCCCGCCTTTACTCCACCGTCTTCAGCGATTCGGCCATGTTGATTTTCTCCAGCTTGAAGCGCAGCGCGAAGTTGACCAGAATGGCGAACGCAAACGTGAGCACGACCGCCAGGCCGTAACTCAACAGCGACACCCGCACGTCGAAGCGGATCATATCTATCCTGATCTGCGACATCACGAAGGCATGCAGCGCCTTGCCCAGCGGCAGGCCCGCCAGGGCGCTGATGAAGCAGAGCAGGAAATTTTCCGAAAAGACATACGACGCCGTTTCCCGGGGGAAGAAGCCCAGCACCTTGACGGTGGCGATTTCACGCGTGCGCTCAGTAATATTGATATTGGTGAGGTTGTAAAGCACGATGAACGCCAGCGTGCCCGCCGAGAAGACAACCAGCATGACAATATAATCGAGGCTTTCCATCATGCTGTTGACGCGGTCGCGCATGTCAATATTGGCCGAGACGTTGCCCACGCCGTCCAGCGCGGACAGTTCCGCCGCCACCGCGCGCGGGTCGGCGTCGCCAGTCACGGCGACGTAGGCGCTCTTGACTTCCGGCGCATACCCCCACTCGGCCTCCATTGTCTCCGGCCTGGCGAAGACGTAATTGTAAATATAGTTTTCAAACACGCCGGAAATGGTAAGCTGCGCCGGATTCATGTCGCTGTCGCGCACGGTAATCGTATCGCCCACCTGCACGCCCAGGGTTTCGGCCAGTCCCTGCGAAATCACCGCCTCTCCCTCGCCGGGCATAGCGACGGGTTCTTCGTCCATGTGCATGTCGATAAAGCCGTCCAGGCTTTCCGCCTGTGTGGCAACGAGGTAAACCGACTTGGTGGTTCCGCCGGCGGAGGCGTCCACGGTGCTCTCATGTACGAACAGGCTTTGCGCATCTTCGCCTGCCGCCGCGCGGAAGGCTTCCTGGGCGGCCTCGTCCTGCACGTCGATGAACGTTACGGAAACGTCGTACAGCGTAATTTCGTCAAACTGATAGTTGACGACATCGCTGATGGAATCGCGAATGCCCAGGCCCGTGACCAACAGCGCCGTGCAGCCGCCGATGCCAATAATCATCATCACCAGCCGCTTTTTGTAGCGGAAAATGTTGCGCACGGTGAGTTTGTGCATAAACGACAGCCGCCGCCACAGGGGACGAATGCGCTCCAGCAATATGCGCTTGCCCGCCTTGGGCGCGGCGGGACGCAAAAGTTCGGCCGGGGCCACGCCCAATTCGCGCCGCACGGAAAACCACGTGGCGCCCACCGAGCACAAAAGCGCCGCGCCCAGCGCCAACGCGCCCATGCCCCAATCAAACACAAGTTCTATATCGGCAAAGCCATACATCAGGCTATACGCCATCCAAATGACCTTGGGGAAGACCGTCGAGCCAAAGAAGAAGCCGATAATGCTGCCAATTGTGGCGGCGCTGCCGGAATAGAATACAAACTTGCCCATGATCGCGCCCGGCGTATAGCCCAGCGCCTTGAGCACGCCGATTTGCGTGCGCTGTTCATCCACCATGCGCGTCATGGTGGTCATGCACACCAACGCCGCCACCATGAAGAAAAACAGCGGGAACACCGTGGAAATGCTCTCCACAATTTGCGAATCGCTCTCAAAGCAGGCATAGCCGATGTTGGCCGAACGGTCGAGCACATACACGTCCGGTTCCTCTATTTCGGAAATTTTTTCGCGGGCGTCGGCCAGTTCGGCGCGGGCGTCGGCCAGTTCCTGTTCCGCGTCGATAAATTCGCTGTCCGCCTCAGCGCGGCCTTCCTCGTATTCGGCGCGGCCGTCGATGAGGTCGGCCTTGGCGCTTTCCAATTCGGCGCGGCCATCTTCCAGTTCCTGTTCGCCTTCCTCAATCTGGGCCAAGGCGTCGCGCAATTCGGCGCGACCGCTGTTGATCTGGGCGCGGGCGGCGGCGAACTCGCTGTCCGCCTGGGCGCGCCCTGCCTCCACCTGGGCAAGGCCTTCCTCAATCTGCGGCAACGCCGCCTCCATTTCCCGGTAGCTGGCAATGGTTTCCAGCGCGGTCTTCGTCTGGTCGCGCTGCTCGGTAAGGGTTTTGATCTGCGCGTCCAGCTGGGCCAACGCCTGGTCATAGGTGGCCTCGTGCTGGGCCAACTTTTCCTCCAGACTCTTCTTGGTGTCCTGCTCCTGGGAAATTTGCTCGTCATATTCCCTGCCGGTCGTGGCAATTTCGCCCTCCAATGCGGTCATCTCGGCGCGATTTGCGGCAATCTGGCGCAAAATCTCAGCGCGGCGATCTGCGTCCGGCGAAGGCGTAAGCGTGGCAAGTTCGCTTTCCGCCTGGGTAATTTGCGCGTTCACATCGGCAATGTCGTTGTTTAGCGCTGCCAAGGCGTCGTCGCGTTCTGTCTGGAGCGCGCTCAACTCCGTCTCCGCCGTTGAAAGCCGCCCGGACAGATCCGACCACGCGCTTTCCGCCTGGGCAATGCGACTGTCATAGTCCTTCTGCGTGGAGGAAATTTGGCCGTTCAGCGCGCTCTCCTGCTCTTCCAGCGTGCCGATTTCGCCCTGCAAAACAGCAATTCGGTCGGCATCGGCCACCGGGTCAAGCCCGGCAAGTTCTGTCCGCTTGCCCGCAAGGTCGCTCTGCACCTGGGAAAGTTGCCCCTGCAGCGCGCCGACGGCTTGATCCCGCTGCGTGCGCAGTGAAGCAACGTTGTTTTCGGCAGCCGTTTCCTGCTCAGCCAATTTGTCGCGCTCGCTCTGCTTCTGGCCGATGCGCGTTTCGTAGTCTTGCTTGTCGGCTTCCAGTTGTTCACTCAACTGCTGCTTTTTCGTGCGGAGGTTTTCA
Organism: uncultured Clostridia bacterium; assembly: GCA_904420265.1. GTDB lineage: Bacteria > Bacillota > Clostridia > Christensenellales > Aristaeellaceae > Pullichristensenella. The sequence goes on along the minus strand of CAJFUU010000175.1, from coordinate 1,818 downwards.
AGCAGGGCGTTCAATTCGTCGATGCGGGCGTCATCCCCGGGAGCGAGCGTGGCAAGCTCCGCTTCCAGTTCCGCGATTTCGTCTTCCAAGGCCTTGTACTGCGCCTCCAGGCCGGCGATGGCCTGCTGTTTTTCCTTGGTGAGGGATTGGATGTTGGCCTCTGCGGCGGCGATGCCTTCGCGCAACGCCGGGCCGACGGCGACAAGTTCCTCGCGGGCGGCCTGCGCCTGGGCAAGGCCCTCTTCCAACTGCGGCAGCGCCTGGGAAAGCGTTTCCTCCTGGTCGAGCACGCCGCTTTGTTCAATCTGGGCTATGCCTTCGGATACGGCGGTTTGCTGGGCCGTCAATTCGGCCTGCGTGGCGTCCAGTTGGGCATAGGTTTCCGCCTCGGCGCTTTCCAGCTGACGTTCAGAGGCGTCCAGTTGGGCGCGGCCGTCGTTGTACTGGGCGCGGGCGTCGCGCAACTCGGCCTCGCTGTCGGCAAGCAGTTGTTCGTTGACGGCGATCTGGCCGCCGCCGGTAATCAATTCGTCGCGGGCGTCGCGCAATTCGCGCTCGGCCTCGTCGCGTTGGGCGAGATAGTCGGCGTATGCCTCGTCAAATTCGGAAGTGCCGTCGCTCAATTCCGCCAGCGCGTCGTTCAGCAGCGTTTCAAAGCGCTCGTATGCCCGCGCCTCGCCCGAATCGGTCATCTGGCCTTCATACTGCTCCACGCCGGTCTGGTATTCGTCGGAATAGATCACGCCTTCGGTGTCCAGGCGCACGTAGATTTCGGTGTAGTAGTCGCAATCAAAACCCTCGTAGGGAATATAGGCAAAGCCCATTACCGTGCCGTTGCCCAGCGAAGTGCTGCCGCGCTCGTAGTTCATGTATGTGGGGGAATTGCCAAGGCCGACGATGGTATATTCGCGATAGGCGAACATATCCAGCGTATCCTCGTCGTTGGTGTCGGCGATGCGCACAGTTTTGCCGATGCTGTCTACGGAAAAAAGCGAAGCGTCGCCCACCATCTCGTCCGGATCGTCGGGCAGACGGCCGGCGGTGAGGCTGATTTCGTTGACGTTCTCCGTCAGCGAGTGAAAGGCCAGCACGCCGGCGGTGTCCGTGCCCTCCACCTCCACCAGCGCGTCCTGGCTCACCGCACCCGCGGCGGCGGTCACGCCCTCAATGGTTGCAAAAGCCTCGGCGTCGCTCTGGTCGAAGCCGAGGGTGGAAATCAGGCGGTAATCATACATGTTTTGGCGGTTCAGATAATCGTCGCCAGTTTCAATCATAGCGTCGCGGCACACGCGCAGGCCGCAAAAAAAGCCTACGCCAAGGGCGACGATCGCCAAAATCGCCAAATACCGCCCCAGGCTTTTGCGGATTTCCCGCATCGAACTTTTTTGCAGCGCCTTCATATTACCACTCGATCTCCTCGACCGGCACGATGTTGTCGTTGATGCGCATGGAAGCGACCATGCCGTTTTTGATTTCAATAATGCGATCCGCCATGGCCGTAATAGCCTGGTTATGGGTGATGATGACCACGGTAATGCCCTTTTCGCGCGACGTATCCTGCAACAGCTTCAAAATGGCCTTGCCGGTATTGTAATCCAGCGCGCCGGTGGGCTCGTCGCACAAAAGCAGCTTGGGGTTCTTGGCCAGGGCGCGGGCGATGGCCACGCGCTGCTGTTCGCCGCCGGAGAGCTGCGCCGGGAAGTTGCGCATGCGCCCTTCCAGCCCCACTTGCTTGAGCACCTTGCGCGGCGACAGCGGCCTTTTGCTGATCTGCGCCGCCAGTTCCACATTTTCCAGGGCCGTCAGGTTGGGCACCAG
>CAJFUU010000174.1 GCA_904420265.1 uncultured Clostridia bacterium | reverse complement strand
GGCGCATCTCACCTTCCAGGAATACTTCCAGCGCATGACCGGCGAGCCGGAGAAGTGGGGCCGCCCCATGGCCGCCCTGCTGGGCGCTCTGATGGCGCAGCTTGATTTGGAAATCGCCGCCATCGGCGGCAAGGACTCCATGAGCGGCTCGTTCGAGCAGATGCACGTGCCGCCGACGCTGGTTTCCTTCGCCGTGGGCGCTTGTCCCGCCGACAACATCATCTCCAACGAATTCAAGCGCTCCGGGGCAAAGGTGGGGTTGCTTGCGCCCGAATACGGCGCGGACGGCCTGCCCACGGCAGAGAGCCTGCGCGCGCTGTTCGACCGCGTGACTGCGTTGATCCGCAAGGGAGAAATCGTCTCCGCGCAGGCCATTGGCATGGGCGGCGCGGCCGAAGCCGTGTTCAAAATGGGCCTGGGCAACCGCATCGGCTTCCGCTTCGCCGACGGCTCGAAGGAACTGTTCAAGCGGCGTTACGGCGGCTTTGTGGTGGAGTATGCCGAGGGTGCGCAAGCAGAAGGCCTGTTGGGCGAAACCACGGCGGAATACGCCCTGACGCTGGACGGCGAAAGCGTGTGCGGCGATGCGCTGGAAGATATCTACAACGCCAAACTTGAGGACGTGTTCCCGGTACGCGCCGCGCAGGGCGAAAACCGCCCCGAAGCTTTCCGCTTCGAGCGCAGCGCGCCGGCGCGCGCCGCCGTGAAAATCGCCCGCCCGCGCGTGCTGATTCCCGTCTTCCCCGGCACGAACTGCGAATACGATACCGAGCGCGCCTTCCATCTGGCGGGCGCGGAAACGGAAACCATCGTGGTGCGCAATCTCACCGCCAAAGACGTACAACAGTCCGTGGAGGCGTTCGCGCGCAGCCTTGAAAAGGCGCAAATCGTCTTTATTCCCGGCGGCTTCTCCGGCGGCGACGAGCCGGACGGTTCCGGAAAGTTTATCACCGCCTTCTTCCGCAACCCCGCCGTCCGCGAAGGCGTGACAAGGCTGCTCGGGCAGCGTGACGGCCTGATGGGCGGCATCTGCAACGGCTTCCAGGCGCTCATCAAGCTGGGGCTGGTGCCTTATGGCGAAATCCGCGAGCCGGATGCGGGCGCGCCGACGCTGACTTTCAACATCATCGGCCGCCACCAATCGCGTCTGGTGCGCACGCGCGTGGCCTCGACGCTCTCCCCTTGGCTGATGCACGCCCAGGTGGGCGACATCCACATCGCGCCTGTTTCGCACGGGGAAGGGCGCTTCATCGCGGACGCTGAAACTGTGCGCGCGCTTGCGCAGGCCGGGCAAATCGCCACGCAGTATGTAAACGAGGCCGGCGAGCCGACCATGGATGTGGACGGCAACCCCAACGGCTCTGTCTGCGCCATTGAGGGCATTACCTCCCCCGACGGCCGCGTATTCGGCCGCATGGCGCACAGCGAGCGCACCGGCGCGCAGCTTTACAGGAACGTGCCCGGAAACTATGAAAGCGGCATCTTCCGCGGCGCGGTGGATTATTTCAGAGACTGAGTTTCCAAAATGGCCGCCCTGGATCCAAAAATCCGGGACGCAGCTTGTCAAAAAGTATTTTTGACAGGTTGGCGGACGGGGCAGGTTCCCCCGCCGCGACCACTCCCAGCGATTTTTGCTCTGGGAAATGGGCTTTCCCGACGCAAAAATCGCCCCGCCCCCGCCGCGCATGCCGCTGGGTACGGTTTTAAGCACAAAAGGGCTTCGGCCCACTCACGCCCTCCTTTGGGCTTTTGACAGTCTGCGCCCTGGATTTTTCAATCCAGGGCGTTTTTATGCGCCGTCACGGGCCGGCGTGTTTTCGCCCGGTTCGCCCGCGGCGCTGCGCCCTGAGGCGCCCGGGCGGCCTTCTTCACTGCCGCAACACGGTCAGTTTCGCGCGCCCACCCGTCTTTTCCACATCGTACACGCCGATCATATTTTGCGGGCGCAGGCGATTCACCGCCGAAAGCACGCGCGGCGCGTCCTGCATTTCAAAGCGCACCGAGAGTCCGCAGCCCAGGGCCACTTCGCGCGGCGTGGAGATCACGCGCACGGGAAGGCCCTCCTTTTTCAGCGCCGCCTCCAGCCTGAGCACCTGCTGGCGCGAGCGGAAGGCGGCGATTCCAAAGCGTTCCTGCATGGTCATTTCCCTTCTTTCTTCGCCGTATGATATTC
>CAJFUU010000173.1 GCA_904420265.1 uncultured Clostridia bacterium | reverse complement strand
AGCACAACGCAATGCCGTAGGTTCGGCTTTTAGGACGGAGCTGCAAATCAAAGCCCAGCCTTGCCGCTTTCCAGCCTAATAACGCCCATGGTCGCGCAGATTGGGCAATTGCCGCGCCAAGGGGGCGGGATACTCTGGAGGCGGGCTACCCTTGTCCATTTGCTGTACGCCCTGTCCTGAGCGTTTCTGTCCGGCGGGCAGATGCGCTGTTGTGGCGAGAGCGGCGCAATGCCGTAGGTTCGGCTTTTAGGACGGTGCTGCAAGTCAAAACCCCGCTACTTTTATACCCCCGTGGCCGCGTTGAACCTAAGCAATTGCTATAGAGACGAGATACCCTTTGTCTGTTTGCCACAGTCCTGCCGGGGCGCCCTTGTCTGGCGGCCTTATGCGCGCCGGGCCAAGAATGCCGGCGTTCTGCCGCAGCAATGCCTTTCCCAAGGCGACGTTGCAAGCCAAGGCCATAGACCGCCGCGTACGGCTTTCCGCTTTGCCGGAGACGGCGTGCGTTTATCGGTTTGCCGTGCGCTCCCCTGTCGAGGCGTTTGCATTTGCCTGTCGCACGTCTGTTGAGCCGGTGGGGTTGCAGCGTGCCGCGGGATTGTTTTTCCCAAGCGCCCCGCAAGCCAAGGCTGCGGTCTGCCGCATGCCCGCTTTATAACGCCCTGCCGCCGCGCTGCCGGGATGTGCCCGTTTCTGTTCCCTGTCCGGCGCGCCCCTCTGCGGACGGTTTGCACAGGAAGCTTCCTGTCTGTCCCGCCGCGAACCTTTCGCCCTCCGCGGCCTGTCCCGCCGCATCTGCGCCCCACAAGGCGCATAGCATGCCGTGGAGGGGATGCGGGTGAAGCGGGAAATTTATCTGCGCGTGACCGAAGCGGCCAGGCACATTCTGGCGACCGGCGCGACTGTGCGCCAATGCGCTGAACGCTTCGGCGTGAGCAAGACCACCATCCACAAGGACATGCGGAATCGCCTCAAAGACATAGACCCCGGCCTGTTTGCCGAGGTCAGCGCCGTGTTGGACAAAAACCGCCGCGAGCGGCATCTGCGCGGCGGCATGGCCACACAGCGCAAATACGCGCGCCAGCGCGAGGGAACGCTCAGCGGTTGAGCAGGTACGCGCCTGCGGCGTTAAAGGCGAGCGCCAGCGAAAACACCGTCGCCTCCCACGCGCGCGGCGCGCGGCGGGGGGCGAAGTGGAGCATGGCAAGGGCATAGGGAATCAATTCCAACGTGTAGCGCGCTCCGAACTGAAAGCCGCCGAAGCTCTTGTGCAAAAGCAGGCAAAAAAGGTGCGTCAGCATCAAGCACCAGCACAGAACCATCTGCGGCCGCAGGCGTCGCCGCACGGCGGCTTCGATCAACCATACAAGCGTCATCCACAAAACCGGGTTGCATAAAAACATGGAAAAGCCGAACGGGTTGAGCGTCCATACGCCGTTTTCCACGGAAAAGGGCAGGCCAAACAGGAAAGTTTGGATATTCCCAGCCACATATGCAAGCGAGAATTGACCCGTTTCCACGCGGGTGAACTCCGGCAGGTAATTGTGCCCAAATTCAAAGGGATTGCCAAAGCGCGCGTAATTGTAGGCGGCATAGCAGGCCGCAATGCACAACCCCGCCGCCAGCCCCGGCCACAGCCGCGGGCGCTGTTTTTGCTTGAGATATACCATGAGCAACACCGGCCCAAACCGCGCCGTAAACGGCCGGCAGCCCACCGCCAGCGCGTAAAGCACGCATGAAAGCGTGGGCCGGCGGCGCGTCATGGCCGCAAAGGCCGCGACGAGCAGCAGGAAGTTGAGCGTCTGCGCCTGATACCACACGCCCCCGTCCAGGGACACGGAAACCATGTCCGAGGCAAACACCAGAAACAGCGCCCACAGGCTGGACGCCCACGGCCCCAGCTTGCGCGTGCGGCGGAAGTAGTCGTACAAAATCCAGAATGCGCCCGCCACGTAAAGTTTGACGAGCAGCCCGTCGGGCGTTTCCCGGCCGAAAAGCAGCGTCAGCGGAAGCTGCACAAGCGATGGCACCGGCGGAAAACTCACATACCAGTCGCCCTCGAACACCGCCAGTTCCAGGTGCGGGTAGTCCCGCCCCAGAGACATGCGCCCCTCGCGCCAGGCCAGCGCCTGCAGCGTATAGGAATCGTAATCCGAATGGACGAACGGCTGCGTACCCAGCGCCAGATGCACGCCCGCGTAAACGCAGCAAATCACCAGAAATGCCAATAGCGGCGGCAACACCCGGCGGACAAGGCCCTTCACGCGGCAGCCCTCCCTTCGCTTTGCGTTCTTTTCAGAACATTATACCCCAAAAGTATGTCCGGCACAAGCGCGGCGATCCCGACGGACAGGTTGGCCTTCCGCGCGAAGCGGCCGACGCGATTCGGTACGGAGCCGGCAAAGCACGAAGCGGCCGCTGAAGGCCGGCGCCTGACCGGAAATTGAGGCGTAGACCCGCGCTGTCAGCAGCCTCAGCGCACAGACAAAGCCCGAAAATTGCGTTCTCAAAAACGGGAAGCGGCCTTTGCTTACTGCGGCGCATTTGCCAAGATATGCGGGGTTGCCAAACGCAGCCGCAGGTGAAAGCCTTGCTACCTGGCGCTTTCCCCGATATATTTACCAGGCCCTGGAGGTTGCCGAACGCAGTCACAAGCGACGGGCCTCACTGCTCGGCGCAGTTTCCTCGGTGCATTTGCCAATTATGCGGGATAACAAAATTCAGCCGCAAGCGAAAACTTCACCGCCCGGCGCAGTTTCCTCAATGCATCATTTGCCAAATCATGCGGGGTGCCGAACGCAGGCGCAGGCGAGAGCATTGTCATTCGGCGCAGTTTCCCCGACGCATTTGCCAAACCCTAGGGTCGCCAAACGGAGTCGCAAGCGACAGGCCTCACTGCCCGGCGCAGTTTCTTTGGTACATTTGCCAAGTTATGCAGGATAACAAAATTCAGCCGCAAGTGCAAACTTCACCGCTCGGTGCAGTTTCCTCGATGCATTTGCCAAGCCTTGGGGATTGCCGAATGTAGTTGCAAACTTCGCTGCTCGACGCAGTTTCTTTGGTACATTTGTCAGGCCCTGCGGGCTTCCAAACGCAGTGCAAGCGAAAGGCCACGCCGATCAGCGCAGTTTTCCCGACGCATTTGTCAGGCCCTGCGGGCTTCCAAACGCAGTGCAAGCGAAAGGCCACGCCGGTCAGCGCAGTTTCCCCGACGCATTTGCCAGACCCTGGGGTCGCCAAACGCAGTGCAAGCGAAAGGCCACGCCGCGGTCAGCGCAGTTTTCCTGACGCATTTGCCAAGCCCTGATGGATTGCCAAACGCAGACGTGGGCGAAAGCCTCGCTGGTTGGCGCAGTTTCTTTGATGCATTTATCAGGCCCTATGGTTGCCGAACGCAGTGCAAGTGACAGGCCTCACTGCTCGGCGCAGTTTCACCCGACGCATTTGCCAAACCCTATGGATTGCAAAATTCAGTCGCAAGTGCAAACTTCATCGCTCGATGCAGTTTCTTCGATGCATTTGCCAGACCCTGGGGTCGCCAAACGCAGTTGCAGGCGAAATCCTCGCCGCTGGCGCAGCTTCTCCATCAACCGCGCTTGCAGCCTGTGGTCGCTTATATCCATGTAAGATTCCTTGCCTGCAAGTTTGCTTCCCCGTCTGACCGCCCTTCGCATCGTTTTGCCAGCGGTCCTCAAACGGACTGGCACGGCCAGCCGCCTCGCGGCCTGCGCCGATTTTGCGCTTCTTCCACAAGACCAGCCGGGCAGCCGTTCGCCCTCCACAATGTCCTCCGCCGCCCGCTCCGCGCGCAGGTATTCATCCTGCACGGCCCCAAAGGCGTCGCCGATTGATTCCGGGGCCCGCATATTCAGCAGGACGGCAAAAACCCTTGTCCCAGGGCGATGGACGCTCGATTTTCCAATGTGTTTTTAGGCCACCTCCCAGGCCATAGTGTCCTGCCCCGCGCGTTCGGGCCGGAGGCGTTTGCCGCGCAAAACAGGCGCCTGCCTTTGCGCGAAACTGCGCTTCGCCCGCTCTTGACGCGCCTCGGCCGGGCGTGGTATACTGCGCTCAGGCGGAGCCGTTCCGGACGGACGCCGGAAAGGAAGCGCAAGATGACACAGGCGGAACGAAGGCGCTATTTGATTGAAACGCTGCTCCTTGAGCGGCCGCAATATCGAGAAATTGCCGTCCCGGCGGACGCGCGGGCGCAGAAGGACCTTTTGCGCGCCCTGATGAATGTGCGGGCCCCGGAGCCGATTGGCGACGCCTTTCTGGCCGTGCAGGATGAATACCTGCGCGCGGAGCGGGCGGCGGAGGGCATTGTGGATGGCGAGCGGCTGCCGTCCGTGCCCGGCGACGCGCGGCTGGTCCTGTGGCAGGGGGACATTACTTCCTTGAAGGTGGACGCCATTGTCAATGCCGCCAACAGCGCCCTGTTGGGCTGCTTTTATCCGCTGCACGGCTGCATAGACAACATTATCCACACCAGAAGCGGCATACAACTGCGGCTTTATTGCAACGAAATGATGCAGCGGCAAGGGCATGCGGAAGAAACGGGCGGGGCGAAGATCACCCCGGCGTTTAACCTGCCCTGTCGCTACGTGCTGCATACGGTAGGGCCGATCATTGACGGCCGCGTTACCGAAAAAAACCGCGCGCAACTCGCCTCCTGTTACCGCTCCTGTCTGGAACTGGCCGTAGAAAACGGCTGCAAAAGCGTCGCTTTCTGCTGTATTTCCACAGGCGAATTCCATTTTCCAGCGGATCAGGCCGCCGCGATTGCCGTGGAAACGGTCAAACGCTTCCTGCATGCGGACGGGGACAAGCTGCGGGTGATTTTCGACGTATTCAAAGACAGCGATTTGCAAATTTACCGAAAGATTCTGGGGGTGGGCGAATGCTGAAGAAGGCGGAACTGGCGCGCGTGCGCGAACTTCTGGAGCAGGCGGACGCCGTGCTGGTGGGCGCGGGCGCGGGGCTTTCCACCGCGGCCGGTTTTGTATATGACGGCGAGCGCTTTCACCGCCATTTCGCGGATTTTGAGGCCAAATGCGGCTTTCACGATATGTATTCCGGAGGCTTTTATCCCTTTGACACGCCGGAGGAATACTGGGCGTACTGGAGCCGGTTCATCTTCGTCAACCGATATGAGAACCCGCCCAAACCGGTTTATGCGAAGCTGTTGGCGCTCCTGGAAGGCCGGGACTATTTTGTGCTCACCACGAACGTGGACCACTGTTTCCAAAAGGCGGGTTTCGACAAGAAGCGCCTGTTTTACACGCAGGGCGATTACGGCCTGTGGCAGTGCTCCAAGCCGTGCAGCCAAAAGACCTATGACAACGAGGCCGCCGTGCGCGAAATGCTTGCGCGGCAAAAGGACATGCGCATACCGTCCGAACTGGTTCCGCACTGCCCGATTTGCGGCGCGCCCATGGCCATGAACCTGCGCGCAGACGATACGTTTGTGCAGGACGAGGGCTGGTATCGCGCCGCGGAACGCTACGATAATTTCGTGCGGCGGCACGAAAACATGGCGACGCTGTTTCTGGAACTTGGCGTGGGCATGAACACCCCCGGCATTATCAAATACAACTTCTGGCGGCAGGTGTATCAAAATCCGGACGCCCACTATGTCTGCATCAACCGCGCGCAGGCGTTCGCCCCGCGTGAAATCGCGCCGCGCAGCATCTGTCTGGACGGCGATATTGCGGAGGCGCTGGACGGGATATAGGCCGGCGGAAAACACGAAAACCGCGTTTTCCAAAATCTTGTGAGAAAAGGTTGCCTGGACGGTTGTATTTCTCGCTTGCCGGCGGCGAAAACAGGATTCCCGCGGATGTTCCGTCCGCGGGAATGGTTGTGTTGGCGGGAAAGGCGCTTCAGGCGGGGGCGCGCGCCCCCGCCGCTTGCGTCTTAGCAAAGCCCCAGATCGAGAATTTGCCCCACGTAGATGCGATTCGTATTGCGAATGCCATTGATGCCGGCCAGACGGGCCACTGTGGTGCCGAAGCGCTCGGCAATTTCCGAAAGCGTATCGCCGCGCTGGACGATATAGGTATCCACGCAACCGCCTTCCGGCAGAATCAATACCTGGCCGGGGTAGATGAGGTTGGGGTTCTGGATGTTGTTGAGGCGCACCAGTTCGTTGACTGTAGTGCCAAAGCGTTCGGCGATTTCCGAAAGCGTATCACCGCGCTGGACCGTGTAGGTGGTCGTACCGCTGGGCGGAGTGGTGGAACCGCCTTCGCGGATGACGAGCACCTGGCCGGGGTAAATCAAATCCCGGTCGGCGATGTTGTTGAGGCGTACCAGTTCATTGACCGTGGTGCCAAAGCGCTCGGCGATTTCCGAAAGCGTATCACCGCGTTGCACCGTGTAGGTTGTGCTACCGCTGGGCGGAGTGGTGTCTCCTTCGCGGATGACGAGCACCTGGCCGGGATAGATGAGGTTGGGGTTCTGGATGTTGTTGAGGCGCACCAGTTCGCTGACCGTGGTGCCAAAGCGATTGGCGATGCTGGTCAGGTTGTCGTTGCGCTGGACGGTGTAGGTGATCATACCGCTGGGCGGAGTGGTGGAACCGCCTTCGCGGATGACGAGCACCTGGCCGGGGTAAATCAAATCCCGGTCGGCGATGTT
>CAJFUU010000172.1 GCA_904420265.1 uncultured Clostridia bacterium | reverse complement strand
TTCCGGCCACCCCTGCCCGTTTCCGCTGAAATCCTGCGGATTTCCGGGCGCGGGAACTGCGAGGAACCGATCTTTGCTCTGGGAAATGGGATTTCCCGGCGCAAAAACGCCCCGGCGTACACGCCGTCGGGTACGGCGAAAATGCGAAAGGGCTTCCTCTTCTCGCGCTCCCTTGAGGGGGTTTGACAGCCTGCCCTCGCCTGGAGCGGGGCGTTGCATCTGTTCCTCCGCCAGTTTAAGCCTATGCCCGGAAATCCCCGCTTGGGGCGGGGGGTTGCATAAAAAAAGTGGACGCCGCAGAGGTACGGCGTCTGTTTTTTGCGATTTGGCGTCCCCTGGTTCTCGACCCAAAGACCCGGTCGCCAAAAGGCGCATGATTTTGCATGGCGGACAAATTTCCTTTGCGGGCAACGTATTTTCCAAAATCGCCATACGCCCCGGCAGATTTTTCAATTGGCAAAGGCTTCAAAAGCAGCCGGTCTTCGCCGTTGGGGCCTTTCTTTTCGAAGAAACGCGCCTTTGCGCGCTCGTCTGCCATGCCCGAAAGCGCTGGCAGAAAGCGGCGTCTGCATCCCCGTCCAAGAACGAAAGCGTACATTTCTTTTGCCGCTTCGTCTGCACGCCCGGCGTTCAGGGAGTATCCAAAAACTTCGCCCAGGGGCCGGGCGCGCCTGGGGCCGCTTCCTGTGCCTGCAAAAGACGCGCCATATATTCGCGCACGCGCTCCTGCACGGCCGCGGCGCAGTTCTCCACGCCGTCGCGGCGGGCAATGGCCGTCAGTTCATAGACGGCAAAACCCAGCGCATGCCCGCGCGCGTGAACAACGGCGCAGGCCTGCCCCACGGCGTGACACAGGGCCGCGGCTTCCGGGCCAACGTCCTCCTTGGCCACGGCGTGGCAGGCAAGAATTGCCCTTTTGGCGATGGGCATTTTCACCTTTCCGCGCGCCCACAGCCAGGCAAGATCCAACGCCTCCGCCGGCCGCTTCTCGTCGGGAAGCAGTTCTTTCAGACGCAGCGCCGCCTCCGCCGCCAAATCGAGCGCCCATACCACCAGCGCACGGCGGTCCGCCCGCTCTGCCAGCGCAGAAAGTTCGTCCAGCAAACGGTCGCCGGGCAAAAACAACACCTTGTTTTTGCGCTTTGCCCGCAAGCGCACATCGTCAAACCATTCCATGCTTTCCTCCCGCAAAACCATGAGCGCTGGCCGGCGATTTGTCAAACCCCAATGCGCTCACGCGCTTTCGCAATCCTCGCCGCCATGTCCGTATTTCTCCGCTTTCCGCTATTGGGAAACAGATATTTGACGCGCGTCCATCGGCGTTTTCGCCCGGCCACAGCGCGGGAAACGCCGCAAATCACCACCGGTCAAGCCGGTGGTTCGACGAAGCCCCAGGGCACGATCCCGGCAGCGCTCGCGCGCTCTGAATGGCCGGCGCATGCACCATTTCCCCCGGATGCTGCCAAAGGCAGCCACCCGCCCTCTTTGTATTGCCTTTGTCCATGCGCTTCCTTTTCTTGCCGGAAAAGGGTTTGGCGTTTTTGCGCACAGCGATAAGTTCTCCAGCCCTCACGCTCCAAGCGGAGGCATTTCTTCGGCGTTCATCGGCTCAATCGGCGCCCGACCCCGCTCCAGGCGGGGGAATATACAGAAAATTCCCCCGGCGCGTGGCCGGGGAATGCTCAGCGATTGCCGTCGCGCGTATAAAACGCCAGGCCGCCTATGGTCCTGTAAAAGTATTCGTCCCCCCAAGGGTTTGGCGCGCCGGTGGATTGAAAGTACATCACGTTTGCCGGCAGCGTGCGGTTTCCGGCCAGGGCCTCGTGCGCGGCGCGCAAACTGTCCTGGTCGTAGTAATTGCCTGCCGGGAACTGGTGCTTTTCCGCCAGCACGCCTTTGAGCGTGTTCGGATGCCAGGGACTTTCCACGCGGTTGAGCGCTGCGCAGGCCACGGCCAGCTTGGTTTCATAGCTTTCGTCGCGCGCCACGGCGTACACTGCGCGCGCCAGCCATACCGTCTCCTGATCTTCCGTGAAGGTCAGGGAGGGCAGAACTGCCGCCAAAAACAGCAGCGCCACACACACCGCCGCCTTCCTCATGCGCGTCACCCTCCCTTCTCCGGCATTATAGCGCATTTTGTAACAGATTTCAATTGTATTGTAATAAATTTGAAATAAATGCCTACATCTCTAAATCTATTCACAGTCCGGGGCAAATATGACGGTTTTTCGGGATTTTTGAAATTTCGATAAAGCGCGCCTGCTTGCAAGCTGATCTGACCCGAATTTTACAAACTTTTTATGCAATGGCAAAAGAACCGTCGCGCTGTTGAACAAAGTCGTGCGAAAGGGGCTCGCGGGCCGTGCGACAGACGCTCTTGCTGTTCCCGTGCGCAGATGCGCGCGCCTCAAACGCTCAAGTTTTAGCCTCTAATTGTTGAAAACTTAACAGCACAAAGGCGCATAAGCTGCTATAATAACACGTAGAGGAAAGACAAGGAGGTATTTACGTTGAAAAACATTGATCTGACCAAATACGGCATCACTGGCACGACGGAGATTGTATATAATCCCTCTTTCGAAATGCTGTTCGAGGAGGAGACCAAGCCCGGCCTGGAAGGTTATGAAAAGGGC
>CAJFUU010000171.1 GCA_904420265.1 uncultured Clostridia bacterium | reverse complement strand
GGTGTACTTGTCGTTGTTCACGCCCATGACGAACATCGGGGTGCCGTCCTTGGAGGGGGCGGACATGACGACGTGCTTCGCGCCCGCATCCAGATGGCCCTGCGCCTTTTCCTGGGTGAGGAACAGGCCGGTGGACTCGACGACGTACTCGGCGCCAACTTCGTTCCACTTCAGGTCGGCCGGGTTCTTCTCGGCGGTAACGCGGATTTCGTGGCCGTTCACGATCAGGGAATGATCGGTGTAGTCAACAGTGCCATCGAAGCGGCCGTGCATGGTGTCATACTTGAGCATGTAGGCCATGTAGTCGGGGGTGATCAGGTCGTTGATGCCCACGACTTCGACGTTTTTGTGATCCAGGCTGGCACGGAAAACCAGACGTCCAATGCGGCCGAAACCATTGATACCAATCTTAATCATGCGAAAACCCTCCTGTAGATTTGCCTTGGGGATAACCCCTATCCTTACTTATTTTACCCCACTTTACACAGTTTGACAAGTTAAAAGCACGCCCAATGTGTTCATTTCATGGCAAACATCTGTTAAAACTTACGCAAGGGGTTCAAAAAGCCCGCATCGCAAGATGCGGGCCGGGGCTGTCAAAAAAACTCGAACGTGAGGTGATTTTTTTGCTTGTGTCGCACAGCGGCGCGAGCAAAAATTGGAGCGGGGCTGAAAGACGCAGAATCTTGCAGTTTAAACTGCCACGGCTCAAATTGAAAGTCTACGGCGCGGCGTCCGGCGGAGGAGGTACAAATACTATTTTGACGAGCTAAAAGCCCGCATCGCAAGATGCGGGCCATGACAGCGGGCGTCGCCGCGTCAGACAGGTTGCTCAGAGCCGTCTGAAACTGCGGGCGTATCCGGCGCGCCGGAAGCGCCCTCTGTTCCCGAGACGGGCGGCGTTTGCGGCGGTTCGGGAGCCGCGCCCTTTTCGGGCACTTCTCCGGTTTCCATAAAGGCCTTGAATTCCTCAGCGTCTAGCTTTTCGCGCTCCAGCAAAATTTTGGCCAGCGCGTGCAACTTATCCATATGCTCTGTGAGGATGCTCTGGGCGCGCTTGTAGCCTTCGTCAATCAGGCGGTGCACTTCGCGGTCGATCGCGGAATTGACCTCCTCGGAGAAGGCCATGCGCTGCTGGGAGAAACTCTTGCCCAGGAACACTTCCTGTTCGTCGCCCAGGAAAATCGGGCCGACGGCGGGGCTCATGCCGTACTCGGTGACCATGCTGCGGGCAATTTCGGTGGCCTGCTTGATGTCCTGCGAAGCGCCGGTGGAAATTTCGCCCAATACAAGCTGCTCGGCCACGCGGCCGCCCATGGCGCTGGCAATGCGCGCGGCGAGATAGTTGGCGGTGCGGTAGCTGGTTTCCTCGCCGGGCAGATACATGGTATAGCCGCCTGCCTGGCCACGGGGAATGATGGTCACTTCGTGAACGTTGTCACACTCGGGGATATAGTAGCTGACCACGGCGTGGCCGCCCTCGTGGTAGGCGGTGAGGCGGCGGTCCTTGTCCGTGACTTTGCGCGAGCGCTTCTCAGGCCCGGACATCACGCGGGTGACGGCCTCCTCGATGGTTGTCATGGTAATTTCCTTCTTGCCGGCGCGCGCGGTGAGTATGGCGGCCTCGTTCATCACATTTTCAAGGTCCGCGCCGGTAAAGTAAGGCGTACGGCGGGCCAGCACCTTGAGATCGACGTCCTTGGCCAAGGGCTTGCCGCGCGAGTGGACTTTGAGGATCTCCTCGCGGCCCTTGACGTCGGGGTAATTGACCACAATGCGGCGGTCGAAGCGGCCCGGACGCAGAAGCGCGGGGTCGAGTATATCGGCGCGGTTGGTGGCCGCCATGACGATTACGCCCTGATTATGGGTAAAGCCATCCATTTCCACCAAAAGCTGGTTGAGGGTCTGTTCGCGCTCATCGTGGCCGCCGCCCATGCCGGCGCCGCGCTGGCGGCCTACGGCGTCGATTTCGTCAATGAAGATAATCGACGGCGCGGCGCGCTTGGCCTGGCTGAACAGGTCGCGCACGCGCGAGGCGCCCACGCCCACGAACATTTCCACGAAGTCCGAACCGGAAATGGTGAAAAACGGCACCCCGGCTTCGCCGGAAACGGCCTTGGCCAGCAACGTTTTGCCAGTGCCGGGCGGGCCGACCAGCAGCACGCCCTTGGGAATGCGCGCGCCAATTTCAGTGAACTTCGAGGGGTTTTTGAGAAATTCCACGATTTCGCGCAGTTCTTCCTTTTCCTCGTCCGCGCCGGCCACGTCCTTGAAGGTGATGTTGTTGGCCTTGGGATCGGTCAGGCGGGCGCGGCTTTTGCCAAAGCTGGCCATACCCTTGCCGCTGCCGGTTTGCGAACGCATGATGAAAAAGTACAGCAGCACCACCAGGCCGATGAGGATAAACGTGGGCAGAAGTTCCATCCACCACGGCGTGCCCGCGGGCAAGCGGGTTTCCACCTCAAAGCGATAGTCCGTGGGGCTGACTTCACGGCCGAGAACCTGCTCGTAGATGAGGTTGACGTCGGTATAGAACTGTTCCTCGCTGGGAATGGTGCAGGTAAAATCGTAACGCGAACCGAATTCGCTTTCGGGTATGCGGCTGTCCTGCGTGCGGCCGATGAGCGTGGTTTGGGTAATGATGATGTTGGAAATGGTCATGGTCCGCTCTTCGGCGGTCACATCCATGCCCTCGTCATTTTTCAGGTCTGCCTCCACCCAGCGCAGCAGCGTGGAGTAATTCAACTCCAGCGGCGTTTCCCCGGAAGGCGCGCCCAAAAGCTGCACCATCCAGAGAATGACCAGCAGCAAAATCAAATATGGCAGCGGCCCCTGATAAAAGGCCTTCTTGGTGTTTTTCTTCAAGTCTCGCTTCCTCGCTTTCGCAGCCCTTGCGCGGCGCTCCGCGCACATCTACTATTATATCAACAGTCGGCCGCTATTTCAAAGCATATTTCAGGTATTTTCGTAAATTTCCGGCTTCAATACGCCGATAAAGGGCAAATTGCGGTATTTTTCCGCGTAATCCAACCCGTAACCGACCACAAATTCGTTGCCGATAGTGAAACCGAAGTAGTCCGCCTTGATGGTGATGCCCGGCGCGCGCCGTTCGGGCTTGTCCAGAAGCGTGCAAATGCGCACCGAGGCCGCGCCACGGTTGGAGAGCACGCGGGAAAGATAGCTGAGGGTAAAGCCGGAATCGACGATGTCTTCCACGATGATGACGTGCCGGCCGTCGATGGGGCCGGAAAGGTCCTTGCGGATTTCCACCTCGCCGGAAGACTTGGTGCGGTTTCCATAGCTGGAAACGGCCATAAAATCCATGTTCATGGGAATGGGGATGGCGCGGCACAGGTCGGCGTAGAAAATCGAAGCCCCCTTGAGAATGCAGACCAGGATCGGCTCCTTTTCCACGTAATCCCGGGCGATTTCCGCCCCCAGCTCCGCAACGCGCTTTTGGATTTCCTCCTGCGTGATGAGCACCTTCGCCAGATCGTTCTTCATCCCTTGGTACCTCCAAAAAAGTATTTGTAAAACGCCTGCAGCGGCGTACAGGTAAGCTTTACGCCCGACACGCCCGGGGCAAGCGCGCAGCTTTGCGAAACGCCTGCGCCCACTGCCCACAAAACCTCGCCTTCGCGCGCCACCAAAGGCACATAATCGCGCAGGGGACGGTCGACGCCCCGGTCGGTCAGGTAATCGGACAGCAGTTTGCGGCCGGACATGCCCAGAGGACGGATAAAATCTCCCGCCCGGCGAAAACGCACCACCGCGCCCTCCAGCGCCGCGCGGGAAAGCGCCTGCACGAAGGGGTTGTCGTAGACAGGACCGTCCGCGCATGGCGCAGCGTCGATACGAACAAGGCCGGGAACCAGCGTTTGCCCGCGCAAGTCCAGAGACAGGGGCGAAAGTGGGGGAGAACCAGCGGCCGTCAGATACAGTCCGCGCCGCGTTTTCTCCACGACGGCGCCGCCGGGCAGCCTGTCGCGCCCCCGCGGCAGCGCGCACAGCGCCGTCAGGGCGCGCACGCGTTCCCAACGCGCATTTTCGCCCAACTGCGCGCGCCAGAAGCGGCGCAAAACCGCTTCGCCGGGCGCGGGCGTCAGCGACCAGAACGCTCCGTGCGGCAAGGGCACTTTTGCCGATGCTTCCCAGCGCGCCGCCGCTGCCGCCACAAAATCGGCCTCCACGGCCTGCGCTTCGGCGAAGCGGCCCAGGGCGCCGGACGCGCCGGGATAAATCTCTTCCAGACGGGGCAGTATGTCCAGACGCAGGGCGTTGCGCGGCGTATCCGGAGCGCGGTTGGTGGCGTCCTCGCGCCAATCCTGCCCCCGCGCGCGCAGATAGGCGACCAATTCCCGCTTCTGCACGCCCAGCAACGGCCGCCACAATTCGCCCTCCACGGCGCGCATGCCCGCCGCGCCCTCCGGCCCCGCGCCGCGCAGGAGGTGCATCAAAACGGTTTCGG
>CAJFUU010000170.1 GCA_904420265.1 uncultured Clostridia bacterium | reverse complement strand
GTGAGCATGAGGCCGAAGTAGAGGCAGCCCTTGAAGGTGCGCCCCTCGGCGTTCATCGCCCGCATCGTCGGCAGGAAAATTTCCCGCATGCAGCGCTCAGCCACCTCCGCCGTATAGAAGGGGTTGGGGGCGATGGTGCCCATGCCGCCGGTGTTGAGGCCGGTGTCGCCGTCGTGGGCGCGCTTGTGGTCCATGGACGAGACCATCGGCACCATGGCCTTGCCGTCGGTAAAGGCCAGCACGGACACTTCCGGGCCTTCCAAAAACTCCTCGATGACCACGCGGTCGCCGCTCTTGCCAAAGGCGTGGTCGCACATGGTGTGCCTGACCGCTTCCTCGGCCTCCTGCGTGCTCTTGCAGATCAGCACGCCCTTGCCCAGCGCCAGACCGTCGGCCTTGACCACCAGCGGCGCGGGGGTACGGCGCACGTAATCGAGCGCGGCCTGCGCGCTGTCGAACACCTCGCATTTGGCGGTGGGGATATTGTACTTTTGCATCAGGCGCTTGGAAAAGACCTTGCTGGCCTCGATTTCGGCGGCGCGCTGTTCAGGGCCGAAGCAGGGGATGCCCTGCGCGTGCAGGCGGTCTACGCACCCCATGGCCAGCGGGTCGTCGGGCGCGACCACCGCGAAGTCGATGCGGTTGTCCACCGCGAAGCGCACCGCGCCGTCTATATCCGTGGCCTTGATAGGCACGCACTCCGCGTCCTGCGCGATGCCGCCGTTGCCCGGCAGGGCGTAAATCTTCTCGACGGTGGGGTTCTTTTTCAGCATGCAGATGAGCGCGTGCTCGCGCCCGCCGCCGCCAACAACCATCAGCTTCATCGTTTTCCCTCCCAAAGTGGGTCTTTTGGAAGCGGGGCCCGCCTCCGCAAACGGGGCGCGGAGGCGCTTGCCGCGCTTAATGGTGGAACAGGCGCACGCCCGTAAAGGCCATGACCATGCCGTATTTGTCGCAGGTGGCGATTACGTTGTCGTCGCGGATGGAGCCGCCGGGCTGGGCCACATATTTTACGCCGCTGCGGCGCGCCCGCTCAATGTTGTCGCCAAAGGGGAAGAAGGCGTCGCTGCCCAGCGAAACGTCCCTTACGGTGGAAAGGAAGTCCTTTTTCTCCTCCTGCGTGAGCGGCTCGGGGCGAACGGTGAAGAAATTCTGCCAGACCGCGTCGCCCAGCACGTCCCCGCTTTCCTCGCTGGAAAGGTACAGGTCAATGGTATTGTCGCGCTCGGAGCGGGACAGGGCGGAGTTGAACTGCAAAGCGAGCACCTTGGGATGATGGCGAAGCTGCCAGAGGTCGGCCTTGTTGCCCGCCAGGCGGGTGCAATGGATACGGGACTGCTGCCCGGCGCCCACGCCGATGGTCTGCCCGCCGGAAACGTAGCACACGGAGTTGGACTGCGTGTATTTGAGGGTAATCAGGGCGATGAGCAAATCGCGCTTTGCCGCCGCGGGCAGTTCCTTGTTTTGCGTGACGATATTTTTAAGCAGGCCATCGTTCAATTCCAGCGCGTTGCGGCCCTGTTCAAAAGTTACGCCGTAACACATTTTGCGCTCCAGCGCCGCGGGCACATAGCTTTGGTCAATCTGGATGATGTTGTAATTGCCCTTGCGCTTGCCCTTGAGGATTTCCAGAGCCTCCATCTCGTAGCCGGGAGCGATTACGCCGTCGGAAACTTCCTTGGCGATCAGGCGGGCGGTGGGCGCGTCGCAAACGTCGCTCAGGGAGATAAAATCGCCAAACGAGGACAGGCGGTCCGCGCCGCGCGCGCGCGTAAGCGCAGGCGAGGGGGGAAAGTTCCGCCTCCGGGGCCACGAAATACATCTGGCGCAGCGTGCCGTCCAGCGGTTCGCCCACGGCGGCGCCAGCGGGGCTGACGTGCTTAAACGAAGCGGCGGCGGCCATGCCCGTGGCGCGCTTTAATTCGCTCACCAGCTGCCAGCCGTTGAGCGCGTCGAGGAAGTTGATGTAGCCCGGACGGCCGCAGAGCACCTTCAGGGGCAATTCGCCCTCCTCCATGAAGATGCGGGCCGGTTTCTGGTTGGGGTTTACGCCGTATTTCAGCTCAATTTCTCGCGCCATGCTTCTCTCCCTTTCAAACGCATTCCCGCGATATGCGCCGCGGGAATGAAAGCTGTATGATTATTCGTTGGCGTTGACGATGCGCGTGCGGGTCTCGCCCGTGCGCAGGTCGATGGTGCGCGCCCACAGAGAGACGCGGTTTTCCGGATTCAAAGCGCTCCAAACCGCTTTCGTCAGGCAGTTTACGCAGCCATCCGGCAGCAGAACGCCTTCCGGCTCGCCCTCGAAAGAGGGCAGGGGATTGCCGTCGCCCTTGTAGGTGTGGATAAAGTACGCCTGCCCGGCTTGCAGGCCGTCATAGGCATAAAAGCAGCGCAGGGCCGCTTTACCCTCGGCGTCGGCGGCCTTGAGCACGCTCATTTCCAGTGCAAAATAGCCGTTTTCCAGCGTGGCCATGGCGCTGATGCGGGGGGTGAAATTGGGCGCGTCCGGCTCGAAGGTGCGCGTTTTCAGTGCCGAAACGAATGTGCCGCCCGCACGCAGGCCGTCGTAGATGGTATCGGTTTGGTCGCCGTTGGTGACGATTACCCGGTTTTCAAGCACCCGCACGGGCGCGTAGATGATGAGGGAGGGGTCGGACAGCTTCGAGGGGTCGAAGGCGCGCGTGCGCAAACCCTCGCCGTCCTCCACAAACACGCGGTTGCGGCTGTTGACGCTGCGTCCCATGATAAAGTAGGCCAGAAACAGCCGCGTGCCGTCCGGGGTTTTGCCGGCGAGGATGCCGCGCCCGGGATAGGAAGTTGCGCCCACGGCCTGGGCGATGGTCAGTTTTTGCATTGCTCTTCCTCCAATTCCTTGGCCACCATTTCCACCGCGCGGGGCAGAAGGATCCACTCCGCCTGTTCCATTACGCGGCGTTGGAGCGTTTCGGGCGTGTCGCCCGGCTCCACTTCCACCGCCTTTTGCAAAAGAATGCGGCCGCCGTCGGGGATTTCGTTGACCAGATGCACCGTCGCGCCGGTGACCTTCACGCCGTAGGCAAGCGCCGCCTCGTGGACGTGCAGCCCGTAAAATCCCTTGCCGCAGAAGGAGGGGATCAGCGATGGATGCACGTTGAGTATCCTGCCGGCATAATTTTGCACAAATTCCTTGGAAAGTATAGCCATGAAGCCCGCCAGCACCAGCATTTCCACGCCGTGCGCGCGCAAAATTTCCAGCATGCGCGCCTCGAACGCCTCGCGCGGCTCGCCCTTTTTCCGTTCGCACACGGCGGCGGAAAGGCCTGCCTTTTGGGCGCGCGTGAGCGCGTAGGCGTCCGCGCGGTTGGAAAGCACCAGACAGATGTCCGCATGCGGCAGTTTGCCCGCGTGCGCCGCGTCGATGAGCGCCTGCAAATTC